>JACMQM010000032.1 GCA_014376985.1 Cytophagaceae bacterium
ACCTCTTGCTTTATTTTCTTCTACTGCTTTCATCCATGGAAGTTATGACGCGGGAATTGTAATGGGCATTTTGCTCTTGTTATGGGCAAATGATATCGGAGGCTATATCGGAGGCGTTTTATTTGGAAAACATAAATTATTCGAACGCGTTTCCCCTAAAAAAACATGGGAAGGCAGCGCCGGTGGTGCATTATTCAGTATAGGTATCACCTGGGCCTGTGCCTATTTTTTCCCGAGTTTATTATGGAGAGATTGGTTTATTCTTTCTCTCCTCATCATTGTATTCGGGAGCATAGGAGATTTAGTCGAGTCTCTTTTCAAACGCAGTTTATCCGTAAAAGACTCTGGGAATCTCATCCCGGGTCACGGAGGTTTTCTGGACCGATTTGATGGGCTATTTATCGCCTCTCCATTTTTAATCCTGTACCTAAAAATATTTGCAGCTTAACCATTTCACGAGAGAACCCGTTTAATCCCAAAACAGATCTTATGGCTATCCTATCCGCTTCCTCACCCGAAAAAGAAAATCCGCTGGAATCCATGATGTCCCGTTTTGATGGGGCCGCACAGATTCTGGGTCTAGATCCTGAAACGTATAGCGTTTTAAAAAATCCCGCTAAACAAGTGATCGTCTCCTTGCCTGTGACTATGGACAATGGTAAGGTCAGAGTATTTGAAGGCTACCGTGTCATCCACTCTACCGTGTTGGGTCCTTCGAAAGGAGGAATACGTTTTGACATGGGTGTTAATTTGGACGAAGTAAAAGCATTGGCAGCCTGGATGACATGGAAGTGTGCCGTAGTGGATATTCCTTATGGTGGAGCAAAAGGCGGTATTACCTGCGATCCTAGGGCCATGTCAAAAGGAGAAATTGAACGTTTAACCAGATCTTATACTTTATCCATGGCCGATATTTTCGGACCTGACAAAGATATTCCTGCACCCGATATGGGAACCAGCGCAACAGAAATGGCCTGGTTGATGGATGAATTTTCAAAAACTAAGGGACAAACTACATTAGCTGTAGTAACAGGTAAACCCTTGGTACTCGGTGGTTCTTTAGGAAGAACGGAAGCTACCGGCAGAGGCATCATGGTCAGTACCTTTGCTGCCATGCAGAAATTACGAATGAACCCTAATAAAGCCACTTGCGCGGTACAGGGTTTTGGCAATGTGGGTTCGAATACGGCTAAATTATTGGACGAACGAGGAATTAAAATTGTAGCCATTTCCGACATTTCCGGTGCTTATTGGAATGAAAGCGGGATCGACATCAAAGATGCCATTCTCTACCGCGATGAAAATAACGGCAGTTTGGAAGGATATGGGAATGCTGATAAAATGGACAGTGCCGACGATCTGCTGACTTGCAAAGCCAGTATTTTAGTACCGGCAGCCAAAGAAGATGTCATTACATTAGCCAATGCTTCAAAAATACAGGCCCGATTGATTGTGGAAGGAGCCAATGGACCAACCAATTCTAAGGCGGATGAACTCATTAATGAAAAGGGAATCACTGTTGTACCAGATATTTTAGCCAATGCAGGAGGGGTAACTGTTTCTTATTTTGAATGGGTACAAAACCGACTGGGAATGAGATGGCCATTGGAACGAGTGAACAGACGCAGCGACCGCATCATGAAAGAAGCCTTTGACCATGTCTATAAAATTTCCAAGGAATACCAGGTGCCCTTGAGAACGGCAGCTTATATTGTGGCCATTGACAAAGTTGCCCAAACATATAAATTACGAGGTGTGTACTGATTGCAAGTTTTAGTTATATTTGCGATCTATATTTAATTCCATTCTATGACAATTCACAAGGAAGGCAGGACTTTACTTCTGGTTTTATTTCTTGCTTTATCTGCTGTTTCAACAGCGGCTTTTTTGTTCTTAAGTTCAGCCGGAAGCTGTATCATTGTCGGTTTTTCGGTATTGATCTTTCTTACAGTCCTTCAGTTTTTCAGACATCCTTCCCGAGCATGGGTAAAAGGAGATGACCTTATTATCGCACCTGCAGACGGAAAGGTTGTGGTGATCGAAGAAGTTTACGAACCCGAATATTTCAAAGAAAAAAGATTACAGGTGTCTATCTTTATGTCACCGGTTAACGTACATGTGAATCGTTTTCCCATCAGTGGCATCGTGAAGTATTTCAAATACCATCCGGGACTTTACCTGGTGGCGTGGCATCCTAAAGCCAGCACAGATAACGAAAGAACAACCATAGTCGTAGAACGTCCAGACGGTAAGGCTTTGTTGTTGAGACAAATTGCTGGCGCATTAGCAAAACGTATTGTGTGGTACATCAAGGAATCAGACCATGCGGTGCAAACAGAAGAGCTAGGATTTATAAAATTTGGGTCCAGGGTAGATTTATATTTACCGATCGGCACCAAGTTGAATGTCACTTTGGGGCAAACAACCAAAGGCGGCATTACTGTTGTGGGTTATTGGAAATAAAAAAATAAATATTTTTTTATTTCTTAGTACACCAAATCTGTTTTTTATATAGTTTTGAGCGTTAATACATCACTTTATGAAACACGTTACCGAAATGAAAGATGTGTTGGTTTCTGAATCAGAAATCACGTTAGGAAATTCTCTTATTGATATAGAGAATGTAGTACTTATCAAATCTGCTAAAAAGAAAGCGGACGAAGAGGAAGAAGCAGACGAAGAGGAAGATCTTGGTGCTGACGACGAAGATGGAGATGACGAAGACGACGATGTCGCTGAAGACCCCAAAGAAGAAGGATGGGACGAAGAAGAGGCAGAAGACTGGGATGAGATCAAAGACTTTGACGAAGAAGAATTAGACGCGGACGACTTGGAAGATCCGTTGGATGATTTGGACCAAGAAGAAGAAGGCGACTTTGAAGAGGAATCTTGGTAGTCATTCAGTGAACCACTGAATACTATTTCAATTATTAAACTGTATACCATGCCTATTTCTACTATCAAACATGATCTGCAAGAAGCATCAGCTGTTCTGGAAAGGTTTCTTTCTGACGAGAGCAACCTGAAGGCCATAGAGGCAGCAGCAGAAGTCATGGTATACAGTTTAAAGAATGGAGGAAAGATTATTTCCTGCGGCAATGGCGGATCACATTGTGATGCCATGCATTTTGCAGAAGAGCTTACCGGCAAATACAGAGAAGACAGAGAACCCTTTGCTGCCATTGCTATTTCTGAACCGGGTTATATTACTTGTACCGGTAACGACTATGGTTTCAATCAGATTTTTTCGAGGTTTGTAAAAGGGGTAGGCAAACCAGGTGATGTGTTATTGGCCATCAGCACGAGTGGTAATTCCGAAAATGTAATCGAAGCCGCAAAAATGGCGAAGCAAAAAGGAATGAAAGTCTTAAGCTTAACTGGCAAAGACGGCGGCAAATTAAAACCACTTTCTGATGTTTGTGTGAATGTAATCCACGATGGCTTCGCAGACCGTATCCAAGAGGTACACATCAAAGTCATTCACATTTTCATGCGTTTGATTGAGAAAGCGTTTTAAGTTTATTAGTTGTTAGTTGATCAAATCAATCATCAGCTCTTATTTTTTATTGATTAACAACTCATTTCCAATTTTTATATTTTTAACTAATAACTAACAACTTTTTAACTTATTTTTTATGCTAGCAAAAACCTACGGAGGAGCCGTCATCGGCGTCAATGCATTTATTGTATCCATTGAATCAAGTATTGTACAGGGAACAAAAATTTATATTGTCGGTTTACCGGACAATGCGGTGAAAGAAAGTGTGCACCGCATTGAATCAGTCATTAAACATTACGATTACTTTTTACCCCGTCAAAAAGTGGTGATCAATCTCGCACCGGCCGATGTACGCAAAGAAGGATCTGCCTTTGATTTGCCCATCACTCTAAGCATCTTGTATGCCTCCGGTCAGCTGAAAAGTACACGCCTGGAAGAATGTATCATCATGGGAGAAGTAGCATTGAACGGTGACTTAAGGCCGATTAAAGGCATGCTGCCCATCGCCATAGAAGCCAAGCGTATGGGTTTCAAATATATTTTATTGCCAAAAGAAAATGAACGGGAAGCCGGCATTGTACAAGGGATATCTGTCATCGGTGTCAGTTCTGTGATAGAAGCCATCGACTTTTTGGAAGAGCGTATAGAAATTGAACCGGTACATATCAATACCCGTGAATTATTTTACCAGGAACTCAATGCTTACTCGGTAGACTTCGCCCATGTCCAAGGACAGGAAAATATCAAACGGGCATTAGAAATTGCAGCAGCAGGAAGTCATAACGTCATCATGATAGGTCCTCCCGGTGCGGGGAAGACGATGCTGGCCAAAAGAATTCCAACTATACTTCCTCCCCTGTCTTTAGAAGAAGCATTGGAAACAACAAAAATTCATTCTGTTGCAGGCAAGTTGGGACGCACAGATGCCTTGATTACAGAGCGCCCCTACAGAGCGCCGCATCATACTATTTCCGATGTAGCCTTAGTAGGCGGCGGAGGATTTCCTCAACCGGGTGAAATATCTTTGTCGCATAATGGTGTGTTGTTTCTCGATGAACTACCGGAATTCAAACGATCGGTACTGGAAGTCATGCGTCAGCCACTGGAAGATCGTAAAGTAACCATCAGCAGAGCCAAAATCTCCGTAGAATTTCCGGCCAATTTTATGCTCATCGCCAGCATGAATCCCTGTCCCTGCGGGTTCTACAATCATCCGGAAAAAGAATGTGTTTGCGGCCCGGGAGTTGTACAACGTTACTTGAATAAAATAAGTGGCCCTCTACTCGATCGCATCGATCTTCATGTGGAAGTAACACCGGTAAAGTTTGAAGAAATTGCTTCCTCACTGCGATCGGAAAGTAGCATGGATATTCGGGCCCGCGTCATCAAAGCCAGAGAATTGCAGGCCGAACGTTTTAATACTGATAAAGGCAAAGGTATCTTTTCTAATGCGATGATGCCATCGCCCATGGTAAAGGAAATATGTGTATTGAATAGCGCGGCTCAAAAGTTACTCAAAACAGCCATGGAAAGATTGGGCCTTTCTGCAAGAGCCTATGATCGAATTTTAAAAGTATCCAGAACCATTGCTGATCTGGAGGGAAGTCCGACTATCGAAACCGCGCATGTAGCGGAAGCGATACAGTATAGAAGTTTGGACCGTTCAAATTGGGCGGGGTAATTACTAAATAATACCTCTCGCCAAGGCATAGTTGATCATTTCACTATTGCTTCTACATTGCAGCTTGCGCTTGATGTTTCTGCGATGAGTCTGCACCGTAAAAAGACTAATAAATAAATGTTCAGCAATTTGTAGACTGGTATGTCCTTTACTGATCAATCCTAAAATCTCGTATTCCCTCTCAGTCAATAGTTGAATAGTTCCACTTTCAGAAATACTCTTTTGTAAAACGGGCCTGTATACTCCCTGATCATCACGCTTGAGTACGTCATAATAAATCACTTCGTCTTTTTTGAACTTATGAATATTGGTAATGGTAAATATGGTGCGTATCGGCTGACCTGCAGCATTTACCTGCAAAATGTTTGTATCCATTAAATACCATTGCAACAAACCGTTGTGTGCTTTAAGTTTCGCACAAACCGTAAAGCGAAAATCCTTTCCATTTTCAGGAGTGGAATGTTCAAATACGTAACCATAAATATCGTTCATGACCGGCTCCATAAATTCGCCAAAATGATCTTTTAGTACCAGTTCAAAAATATTATTTACACCGTCTTCTCCTTCAAAAATTCGGGGATCATAGCCCATTAATGATTTCATATTGTCACTGATGAACTCATAATATCCTTTTTGTAAGTTGAAGATGGATACAATACAGGGTAAATGGCCAATCAAAAATCTGAATTCTGGTTTTTGGGTCAAATTCTTAATATCATTCCATTCATCGTCTTCTTTAAAATAGCCCTGATCTACAATGTTACTAATCACAGATCGAAGTTTATGATGCATTGACTGTTCTTCCTTACCCATATCTCCAATTTTTAACAAAATGCCTCCACTGCACTAACTCATATATCATTCATAAAACACTGAATGAGTAACCATCAATTTAGATTAAATGCTTTTTAAACGCAGCGAATTGCAAATAAAGCTTTTCCTCACCGTCTAATTTTAATTTTTCTTCAAACCCTATAATTTGGGAAAGAGACAAAATTAGGACATTGACTTATTTTAGCTATTCTAAGAATTACTTCCTATCAAGTAAAAATGCCCTTTGAGGTTTTTATGCGCCGTTTTTTACACTTAAGCACCACATTTTAATGGCATTTAACCTATATTTTTTACAACTATTTCAACCAAATACTTTATAGGTTATATTTTTTAACAAAATAATTACATTATATTTGATCCAGAGATCTGTCTTAATCCAGCAGGCGACTCCTATTTTTTAACTAGTTATAACCATAAAATAATAAGTTATGAAGATTTCACCTTTACCATTAAAAATTGTGCTTGGCCTACTTATACTCCTCAGTAGCTATGCCACCCAAGCGCAAAGAAAAGTGGGCTATATGCCATATTGGGCTGGAGACGCCAATGCTATTCAATACAATAAGCTAACACACATTAACTACTCTTTTGCCATTCCTCAATCGAATGGTTCTATCTATGCAGTAGAAAACCCATCTAAACTTCAGACTATTGTTAGTAAGGCACATGCTGCAGGAACAAAAGTATTGATTGCCATCGGTGGATGGTCTTATAATGGTGCCGAACTGGATCCAGTATTTGAAAGCCTTGCTTCCAATGCAGCTTCTAGAACTAAGTTTGTAAACGACGCTATGTATATAGTGAATACTTACAACCTAGACGGTGTGGACATTGACTGGGAATACCCAAATGCAGGAGCCAGCTCTAACAATTTCAATGCTTTACTTTCTGAGCTTTCAAGTAAATTGAAGCCTGCAGGTAAATTGCTTTCTGCAGCCGTAATCGGAAATGATCAGTGGAACAACGGGATCAACACCGGTGCATTTAATGTCATCGACTTCTTAAATGTAATGGCTTATGACAACGATGCAGAAGCCAACCACTCTACTGTGGCTTATGCTAAAAACTGCGCAAACTCTTATATCGCCAAAGGTTGTCCTGCATCTAAAATCAACCTAGGTGTTCCTTTTTATGCTAGACCTAGCTGGACGGCATATAATGTCTTGTTATCACAAGGTGCTAACCCTAATTCAGACTCATTCAATGGCAGCTACTACAATGGTATTCCAACCATTAAAGAAAAAGCCAACTATGTAAAATCAGCAGGCTTAGGTGGTATCATGATCTGGGAATTATCTCAGGATGTTACCGACAACAACTCTTTATTATCTGCTATCCATGAGATCATAAATGGCACCGTTAATCCTCCACCTCCTCCCGTAACTCAAGGACCTTACCAAGGTACAGTCACTTCTCTACCGGGTAAATTGGAAGCAGAACGTTACGATGTAGGCGGACAAGGTGTGGCTTACAGCGACAATACTACCGGTAACTCAGGAAGTGCTTTCAGAAGCGACGATGTCGATGTGGAAGCATGTACAGAAGGAGGTTACAATATCGGTTATGTAGCCAACGGTGAATGGGTGGAATATACCGTCAACGTTACTTCTGCCGGTGTATACAAACTGGATGCACGTGTAGCGGCAATGGCTGGAGGATCTTTCTCCATAGAAATTCCCGGATCTGCAACGCAAACCTTTACGGTACCTAATACAGGCGGATGGCAGAACTGGCAAACAGTAACCATCAACAATGTAAACCTTACTGCCGGACAAAAAATCATTAAGCTTAATTTGAATGGAGAATTCAATTTGAACTTTGTAGAATTTACAAAAGCGTCAACTCCTCCTCCCGCGACAGGACCTGTGATCGTATACCAAAACTGTAACAATGATCCGGGATACTCTGCAGGATTACAAGTAGGTACTTATACCACTGCACAGCTGAATGCTTTAGGCCTAAATGACAATGATATCTCTACTGTTACAGTACAGTCTGGATACCAAGTCATACTATACAACAACAACAACATGGACGCGAGCGGTGGTTCTTATACAACGACAACCAACAGTTCTTGTTTAACAACCGTTGGATTCAACGACATGACCTCTTCGATCAAAGTTTCTTTGGTAACTACAAATCCTAACAACCAGGCACCAAGTGTTACCTTGACATCTCCAAGCAATGGCACAACTGCTAATGCACCGGCAACTTTTATTGTTTCTGCCAATGCATCGGATGCGGATGGATCTATTGCTAAAGTTGATTTCTTTAACGGTTCTGCTCTATTGTTCTCGGACAACTCTGCGCCTTACACCTATACCTGGTCAAATGTTGCGGCTGGAACATACACTGTGAAAGCAATTGCTACAGACGATAAAGGAGCAAACACTACTTCCGCTTCTGTAACGATTACAGTAAACAACCCAACAACGGGCGGTTGCGCAGGTGTTGCACAATATGTAGAAAACGGTGGTTATGTACCCGGAAGCAAAGTTAAAAACGGTAGCAGCCAATACCAATGCAAGCCTTTCCCTTACTCTGGATGGTGCAACGGCGCATCTTGGGCTTATGGACCAGGTGTAGGTGCATATTGGACAGATGCCTGGACACTGGTAGGTTCATGCGGAGCGGTACGTTCTGAAGAAGCAGTAACAGCTAGTGTAAACGATGCGGTAGTAAGCAACTCTCCTAACCCCTTCTCTAGCGTTACAACTATTGAAGTCTCTACAGCAGAAGCTGGTGACGTATCAGTAAAAGTCTACAACAAAGCAGGCCAGATGATCCGAGTGATCACTGAAGGTTCTCTTAATGCCGGAACACATCAATTTGTGTTTGATGCTGCAGGTTTACAAGCGGACATGTACTTAGTGAAATGCACAACTCCTACTGGAGTGATTACAAGAAAAATTATCAAAACCGAGTAGTTTGCTTTAACCATTTTTTAATGGTTTTTAAAAAGGAACAGAGCTTATGCTTTGTTCCTTTTTTATTTCCCTCAAAAAAAAATCTGTCGCTTTACCATCGGGCGTATTATTTTACTACCTTAAGAGAAAAATTTAATTTTACTCTTTGTGAGAATAGCTATACACGTATTGTTTTTGTTATTCTTGTCTGCTTGTTGTTTTGGTCAAACCAATAATACTGCCGGAGGCTACGCTATCCGTCATTATGGAGTAAAGTCATTTGGCATGCATCCCCGTAATTTTTTTATTACACAGGATAAACGTGAAGTGATGTACTTTGGAAATGCTTATGGAGTGTTGGAATACGATGCTAAAAATTGGAGAGGAATTAATCTTCCAAATGGCAACAGCGGACTTTCTCTTTGTACAACAAGCCATGACAGTATATATGTAGGAGGATTCAACGAGTTAGGTTACCTACAATCTGACACGACTGGTCTTTTAATCTATAAGTCTTTATACGATAAGATTCCAAAATCCCAACAATTCAATCGCGACATACAAAAAATAGTAGAAACGTCAGAAGGAATTGTTTTCCATTCTGAGTTGGGATTGCATGTTTTCAAAAACAACGCTTTCAAAACAATTGAACCTTCTGTGAAAGGAAATCTTTTTACCTACATAGAAAAAACAAATGCTGTTATTTATGTACAGGAGATAGGAAGAGGATTATTGTCTTTTCGCAAAAATCGCCTAGATCTGTTACCCGGAGGGGAATTATTTAAAGACAATACGATCAAAGAAATTCTCCCTTACAGTAACCAAAGCTTGTTAATTGTTACAAACAATTCGCTTTCTGTATTTGATCAACATACACTTACTCCATTAAAAGGTAACGCCAACGAGATCCTTCGTCAGCAACAAATCACGCACGCGATACAACAACCGAATGGCCATCTGTTGGTGACGACATATAACAATGGCTTTTACATGATCGATGCGGGAGGGGATGTTGTTAAACACGTTTGCATTGAAAATGGCTTGCCTGACAATACCATAAACTATGCCTACACGGATAAACGCGGCGCACTTTGGTTAGCGCTTGACAACGGTATCGCTTACCTGGAAATCAACACGCCTTTTTCTTTTGTAGGAACAGATGCGGGGATTCAAGGCATGGGATATGCCGCCGCAACGTTTGATAATAAATTATACGTAGGTACATCTCAAGGTCTCTATTACACTACCGCCGGAGAGTATTCAGAAAAGAAATTTTATCCGGTAAAAGGCATCAGTGGTCAGATTTGGAATTTATCGATCATTGACCATACATTAATTTGTTGTCAACATGATCATACGTATCAAATCCACAATGATCAGGCAGAATTAATAAAAGGAAATAAAGACGACGAAGGCCATTGGAAAATTGCGCCACTCAAGGGCAAGCCTGGTTATGCGATTAAAGGCACCTACCTTGGTTTTCAATTGTACAAACTGGAACAAGATGGGTGGAGGTTTCTTCAAAAGTTAGAAGGATTTGAAGAATCGTGCAGAATATTTGAGGAAGACAATCAAGGTAACATCTGGGTGTGCCACGGAAACAAAGGCGTATACAAAATCATCTTATCAAATGATTTGTCGCGTGTTGTTTCAGCGGAAAATTGGAGTTTATTGAAAGGATATAAACCCGATTACTTCAATTTCGTTTCCATCATCAATCAACACCTTGTGTTTTCTGCGGATGACGGAGTTTTTCTGCTCGACGAAAACAAACGAGCATTTGTCAAAAATGTCGAACTGGAAAAAATAATTGGAGCCAATCGTTTTATCAGTCGCATTGTACAATATGAAGATGGAAACATCTGGGTATTCAATTGGGAAGATGTAAACCTTTACCGGTATATCGCTCCCGGGCAGTATAAAACGCAGGAAGCTATTTTTAAGAAAATTGCAGGTGAGCTGGTTGGCAGTTATGAATTTATTCTACCCATCACAGCGGGCACAGCCATTATGGGTTCACAGGAAGGCTTTACTTTTTTCAATCTGAACGGTGCGATTGAAAAAAAGAAAAACTATCAGGTCTTAATTAGAAAAGTAGAAGCCAATTTTAAAAACGATTCTTTACTCTTCGGTGGCATCAAACGATTGAAAAGTAATGCTCCTACTCTGCCTTATGATTTCAATGGTCTTCGCATCAGTTACTCTGCGGTCTTTTATGAAAACCCGGAAAAAATTTCTTACCAGTATGCCTTAGCGACAAAAGGTGATCAACACTTGCAATGGTCAAGTTGGACAACTAATACACAAGTAGATTTTTCTAACCTTTTGGAAGGTTCTTATGTCTTTCATGTACGTTCAAAAAATATCTATGAGCAGCTCAGTGAAGAATGTACCTACACATTCATCGTGCTCCCTCCCTGGTATCGATCATGGTGGGCCTATGCCTTTTACTTGATTGCTTTGGTCTTTGGTACTTTTATTTTGTATCGTTATGTGAGGATACGATTTCAAAAACAAAAAGAAAAGCTGGAGCTCCAAAAGCAAAAAGAACTTTTAATCTTGGAGCAAAAACACATCACAGAAAATCTGCAAACAGAAAAAGAATTGATCGCTTTGCGCAATGCCAAACTGGAAGCAGATATGGTATTGAAAAATAATGAACTCGCCTCTCTTGCAACAACCGTTACACAGAAAACGGAATTCCTTTCTCAGTTGAAAGATAAATTAGAGATCATTCATAAAGATCCTGAATATACAGGACAAAATGTGTTTAAAGAAGTCATTAAAACCATTGACCAGGATTTGGACTTTGATGACAACTGGTCAAAATTTCAGATTCATTTTGATGAATTGCACCATAATTTTTTACACCGCTTACGAGAAAAATATCCCAAATTAAATCCAAGTTGGCTGCTGCTCTGTGCTTACATCCGCATGAATAAATCCAACAAAGAAATCGCTGCATTAATGAATATCTCCCTTTCCGGAGTAGAAAAACGCAAATACAGGCTCCGCGAAAAACTGGGTATGGAAGGAGAAGATAAGCTCTCTGATTTTATTGCTACTTTTTAATTAATCTTAAAAACCCGCTCACATTTTACTTTGCGTTAGGGATTGAGCCTTTGTTTGAGCTCTTTTTCTTCGATTTTTGAAGCTTGAATAACTTTGTTTCTTAATTCGAAGAAAAAAGCGAGTGGCGAAAGCCCGGCCCGCAGGGAACGCCCAAAGCCTCATTACAATTTCATTTTGAAAAGTCAACTCTGACATTAATATTCAACAACCTTACTTTCAAATTATTACCTCTTCTTGTCCAGTTTATGTCCTGTAAGATTTTGGTATATGTCCTATATATATGATGTGGAATAAGTGACATAAAAAGCAGGAATCCTTCTACTTGTGTTGTGTTTATCTATTGCACTAAACAATCAGCTATCATGAAAAAACTAAACGTTTCGACATCAAAAGCGCTAAAGCTATTTGTCTATGGGGCAATTGTTGTCCTCCATCCGAAGCACATTCAGGCACAAACCATCATGTTCGATGATTTTACCTATTCCGGGGTAAACGAACTGGTCAATCCGGCAACGGCTTCCAATAAATGGAGCATCGTGGACGGAAGCAGTGGTCCACCGGAAGGTGCCATGTACAGTAAAAACAACGTTGAGTTTGTTGCCGATCCGGCGAATGGCAACAACAAATTCATGAAAGTCAGTACAACCGTTAATGGAACAAGCAAAGCCATTGTCAATTCCAGAATAGAAAGTTCTTACGAATACTTTGAAGGCACGTATGCCTCCCGTGTGTATTTGTCTGATGAAGCTTTCGGTTCAAAAGACGGTAACATCCAAACGTACTTCACCATTGTTCCTTCGTCTCAAGCTCAGGACGGTACAAAGTACAGTGAAATGGATATCGTAGAATACATGGCAGCGGACAAATGGGGAGTAAGTCCTAACAATCAGGTCCTGTATACTACCTCTTATCATAAGTACATTGCTGATCCTTGGAAACCCTGGAAGACTTATACGGCACAAAAGAAATCATACGCCGGCTGGCATACCTTCATGGCAGTGTGTACTGATAAAGTGAACATCCGTTATTACATTGACGGCGTATTGATCGCTACACATTCTGTGACAGACAACGAAACCCAAGCAGGTCTTCCGGTATACCCACGCAATACCATGCAGATCGCTTATGCCAACTGGATTGCAGCAAACGAGCTAGGTACTGGTACAGCGAACAGAACCAACACGATGCAAGTGGACTGGACATTGCACTACAAAAATACAGCGTTGACTCCCACCGAAGTGAATGCACTAGTAGACAGCTACCGCGCATCCGGTTTGCAAAGAAGAAATATGGCCGGTCAAACCTACTCTACTGGTGTAAGCAATCAATCACCTAGTATCAGTTTAACAGAGCCAGCTAATAACGCCACGTATACCGCCCCAGCTTCGATCAACATCACTGCCAATGCATCCGATGCAGACGGCAGTGTAGCGAAAGTAGAATTCTATAATGGCAGTGCATTGATCGGTACGGACAACTCTTCTCCTTATGCTTTCAGTTGGACCAATGTAACAGCAGGTACTTATGCTATCACAGGAAAAGCCACGGATAACCTGGGTTTGACAACAACAACTCCGGCGATCTCGGTCAAAGTAAATCCGGTGGCTGTCACTCAATCACCTTATAAAGGTTCTCCCATTGCCCTTCCCGGTATTATAGAAGCGGAAGATTATGACTTTGGCGGACAAGGAGTAGCGTTTAATGAAATCTCTGCAACCAATGAAGGCGGTGCTTATAGAACGACAGAGCCAGTAGACATTGAAGTCACAACAGGTGGAGGTTTTAATGTGGGTTATGTGGTTACCGATGAATGGTTAGAATATACCGTGAATGTA
>JACMQM010000280.1 GCA_014376985.1 Cytophagaceae bacterium
AAGTGATTATAACTACAATCGCTTAACGTTAGAATCCATCAACAAATGGAAGTGGAGTAAAATCAATGTCTCTTCAAGAATTTATGCACAGGCAGCCAATCAAACCACACCGTTTGAATCCATGGCTTTTATACAAGGCGCTTCTCCTGAAACGATGGTCAACGATAAGTTTAGCCGTACCCGTACCTTCTTCCCTGAAAATACATTGAACGCTACCTGGTTGTATCAACCTGCAGGAAGTTTGAACTTGCGAGGCTTTGCAGGAGAACGCCTTACCGAACAAGCTACTGTAGAGGGTAAAGACACGACATTAACTACAGCCTTTTCCGCCAGTGCTGCATCATGGAGTACAGAGATTGATCTGGATGAATTGATTCGCATCAAAGCCAAAAACCATATGCAACCTTTTCATCTGGATGTCTACCTGTTCTATGATGTTGCGGTATTACAAAGCAATAGAACAGATCGTATAGAACTGTCTAAAGTATATGCCGATGCTGGAATTGGGAGTGCGTTAACTATTAAGTTCTCCCCTTATGATATTACACCGCTTGTTATTCGTTGCGACATGCCTTTGTGGCTAAGTGAAAGTTCCTCCAATTTTAAAGCGGGCTCTCGTATTGTGCTTGGTATTAATAGATCATTTTAGAGATTGGAGATGAGAAATGATACTATTTATTTCCGCTCTCATTTCTCATCTCACATTTCTCATTTCTTATTTCTCTAATTATGAATTGGATCCTTCTCATCATCGCCGGTTTATTTGAAGTGGGTTTTACCACTTGCCTTAAATTATCTGATAACTTCAGCAATTTAAAATGGAGCATTGGCTTCTTTATTTGCATTACGTCAAGCTTTATTCTGTTGAATCTGGCAATTCAAACCATTCCAATGGGAACAGCTTATGCTATTTGGACTGGAATCGGAGCCGTAGGAACTGTTATAGTGGGCATTTTCCTCTACAATGAACCTACTGACTTCTGGCGGTTTTTATTTGTTTTTATACTGATTGGATGCATTATAGGCTTAAAAGTCGTCTCTAAATAGGCCTTATACCTAAGTTTGGGCAAGAACAAACATGTTGCACCAGTCTATTTCTATGATGTATTCCGAAAAAAAAAGAGAATTCATGCATTTATTTTGCAAAAAAATTGTATCATTGTAGGAAATAAAATAACAACACAATGGCTAATAAAGGAACAGTAAAATTCTTCAACACTTCTAAAGGTTTTGGATTCATTAAAGAAGAAAATTCAGGTAAAGAGTACTTCGTACACGTATCTGGTTTAGTTGACGAAGTAAGAGAAAACGACGAAGTTGTTTTCGAACTTCAAGACGGTAAAAAAGGCGTAAATGCAGTGAATGTTAAACTAGCTTAGTTCAACGATACAGCACATTTATTATTTTGTCCCGCTTCTATTAGAAGCGGGATTTTTTTGTCTTATATTTTTTCAAAACAAAGTCTCACCACTACCCCTTCATCTTGTTTGCTTTCAATGGCTACTTTTCCTTTGATCTTGCGCATATATTCTTTTATGAAATACAAACCAAGTCCTTTACCCTGGCCGTTGACGTGAAAACGCTTGTATAAACCAAACACATCATCTTTATATTTGGCAGAATCAAAACCAATTCCATTGTCGGAAAAATAAATACAATGATAGTTTCCTTCTATCTCTTCTCTCACTGTAATTTTCAAAGGTTTGCTTACTTCTCTAAATTTATAGCTATTGTCGAGTAATTGACTGAATGTAAATTTAAGAATGGTCTCTTCGGCATATATTTTACGCTGAAGGAAAGACTCTTCAAACAGGACGACAGTGCCTTCCGGAAGACTCGAAGTAAACAACTTTTTAGCTTCATAATAGGGTGGAGCCAGCAATAATTCTTCCCGTTTAGATTCTTCCCTATTATGTAAGGTCAACAGCAAGATCATATCCTTTACGACATCGTCTAACTTTAGTGCAGATTGATTGATAAAGCCAACTACTTTATTTGTTTCCTCATCATTTTGTTTTACCATTTGAAACAAATTAGTCAATCCCATTATACTCGATACTGGTCCTCTAATGTTGTGCGCAGTAAAGCTGGCAAATTTTTCCAACGCATTGTTTCTCGCTGATAGTATCTCTTTATTTTCCTCTGCCAATCTTAAGGCTTCAAAATCAGAATGCTCTTTAGCTTCTCTTAAATCATAAATCTTATCGACAACTGCCATGAATAAAAAAATGATTTCTAATATGTTGCCAATCTTTAATGCATTTTTAGTAATAAAAGTAAAAGGCAACACTCCCTCTGAGGCAAGCATGTATACAACGCCGCATACAGCATAAATCCCCCAGGCCAGCATATAATAAAATGCCGGTCTGTATTTTTTAATGAAGTAGAGATAAATACCGGAAAACAAAAATAGAAAAGAAGAAGCATAGAAATAGTAGACAAGATACTCTATAGAAATATTATAATAACCCATCAGATTTATAATGACCATTACCAATACATATACATATAAAACATAATAAAATTTATTCAATAGAGGCGCAGTTTTTTTAAGTGAAAGGAAATTCTGACTGAACAATAACCCAGTCACCGCACAAGCATAAAATAGCCCTACATATTGATTAAGGTCAGGATGATTGGGCCACAAAAACTGAAAAGCAACGCCAGAATCTACTGCGTTTAAAACAGCATTTCCTATTAAGCATACTACGTAAAACAAGTATACATTTTCTCTGATTCTGGAATACAATAATACGTTGAGCAGTATGGAAAGAAATACAATACCAAAAAACAAGGCCAGCATCATGGTATCCGTATTGCTATCTACCATATACTCGCTGACGCCTTTAATAGTAATAGGCATAGATAAACTACCTTGTGTAGTTGTTCTCAATAGAAAAAAATCACACGAATCCGGAAGTGTAAACACAAACATATTGTATTCGTGCTCTCTTTGAGAAAAAAACTGGCGATCACCTGTGCTTACAATCTTTGTAGTGCTTTTGCCATACTTATACAAGACAAGAGTATCAAGGTGTGCATTTTCAATGGTAAGCATATAGTTCTTATCTGCTTTTTCATTCTTCAAACGCAATAGAAGCCAAACATTAAAATCATTATGTCCTAAGTTGAAATTCTCAGGGTCTTTGATTAGATTCCATTTTACATCATCTTTTAACACATCGGATGAAGACAATTGATGTGTAGAATCGATACAGTAATAGGCATCAAAGCGAACGGAATCGTATGCATCAAAACACCAGCCTTGCATGCAGGTGAAAAAAAAGTAACACAAAAAAAAGTATCGGTATGCCATAACGGTTATTGAACTCAATAAATAAACGCTCGTAATCCATCGGAATGAGAAGAATATATATTCATCTTCTCCCCTTTCTCTACTCCGCTCCTGGAATATCTTTTATATCTACTACCATGTATCCCTCTGTTGTAAAATCGCTTTCAGGCAAAGTCGCTTTTACGATTTTCTTTACAAGAATGATCGTAGCATCGGTTTCCTTTACCTCTTTCACTTCCAGTGCCATATTTTTTTTGTAGATCTCAGAAGAATTATATTTTACTGTTTGTGCATACTCTCCACCATTTAAGCCTGCAGAAAACTTACCTAAATACTCAGAAAACTGAGCCATTGTGAAGCCTAAATCAGGTGTCACCCACAACTGTAATTTTTGCCCGGCACCATCGTCTATAAACACTTCTTTGCAGAGAAAGCCTTCCAATGTTTTAGTCTTTCCTGATTCCTGAAAAGTAATGTGATGTGACGTATCGGCAGAAGAAGCAGGAGGATTTTCAAACGTATATTTGATAGCTATTTTCATTCCGCTCTCCTCGGTGAGTACAAAGATGTCGTTGCTGTTTTTACTCATCAAAATCTTCACCGGTTTCGGAATCGTCGGATCGAGTGGTTGAAGAATCAATTTGTCCTTACGAACAGAAACGCTCATCATATTTACCGAATGATCGTCCTGTACGTGCATGATAAATGAGCCTTCAAACGATTGAGCCAGCAATGAAGTGATACTGCTGAACACAATAAAAAGTCTAATAAGCGTTTTTATCATAAAATGGCGATTTATATATCTATTTTAAATTTAAACTATTAAATTTAAATAGGTTACATTCTGTTCTTTTTTTAATTAAACCTAAATTCAGAATTAGTGAAAAGCATTGTTTGGACGTGTGTTTTTTGTCTTTTTATTCTTCTCACACAGGAATCCAGTGCACAGATCAATAGAATTGAAGGTTTCATCAAAGACAACACCGATTCTTCCCTTATGATTGGTGCCGTCGTTCACCTGAAATACCAAAAAAAAACAGGAACCACAACGGATGAAAACGGGCATTTTGTACTGGAGGATATTCCTTCGAATGATGTATTGATCATTGACAACGCAGGTTATGCAACATTGGAAATTCCGGTTTCCAAAATAACATCCACTTATTCATTTTACATCCAATCCATTACACGTGATGAAATTACAGTAGAAGGAAACGTGTATAAAGATCAGTTGGAAAGCGCACAAATGAGCACGATTACGCTTACGACTAAAGAAGCAAAGCTGCTTCCTGCTTTGTTTGGTGAAGTGGATCTATTAAAAACCTTGCAATTGAAACCAGGTATTCAATCAGGAGGAGAAGGCTCCAGTGGTCTTTATGTACGAGGAGGCGGAGCAGATCAAAATCTTTTCCTTTTAGATGGCATACCCGTTTACAATCCTTCTCACCTCTTTGGTTTTTTTAGTGTCTTTAATGCGGATGCCGTAAAAAGCATTACACTTTACAAAGGTGGTTTCCCGGCCATGTATGGAGGAAGATTATCATCTGTAGTGGATGTGCATACAAATAAAGGAGACAGCAGCAAGTATACGGTTAACGGTGGCATCGGCTTAATCTCTTCTCGATTGGCGGTAGATGGACCTATCATCAAAGGAAAGTTATGGGGAAATATCGCTTTCAGAAGAACGTATGCGGATGTCTTCACACGCTTGCTAAACAAATCCAAGGAAGGAAAGCCTGAATACAAACCTATTCCCGATTATTACTTTTATGACTGCAATTTACAATTGACGTATAAGGTAAATGATAAAAATTATCTTCACCTGACAGGATACCTCGGAAGGGATGTTTTTAAATTCAAAAACGAAAATAATACGATAGGATTTCAATGGGGCAACACATTAGGTGGAGTAAGCTGGGTATCTGCAATAGATTCCAATACGACATTGACCACTACCCTTTCTGTAAGCGATTATCAATACCAGTTAAAAAATGAACTGTCTTCATTCAATTTTAAACTCACATCTGGCATCAGAGACTACGGCGCCAGCAGTCATTTGACTAGGGTATTTAAAAAACATACTTTTCAAACAGGTATTCAACTCAACCGTTATGTTTTTAACATCTCCCGTTTACAGGCAGGAACTTCGGATGGCAAAGTACAATTTTCCAACGGCTCTGCTTTATATGGTACCGGTGGTGGAGCTTATGTAAATGATGTATTCAATTGGAGAGCACGCTGGATCATCAATGCAGGACTTCGCTGGTCATGGTTTTACCGTGAAAAATTTTATCAGGGAATAGAACCCAGACTGCAAGTGAATTACCGTTTGAAAGAACGCATCAGCATCAAGGCCAGCTATAGCCGAATGTATCAATACATACATTTAGCGAATAATTCCGGTGCTTCTTTGCCTACCGACCTTTGGTATCCGTCTGGGAATATCCCGTCACCACAGCGATCGGACCAGGTGGCGCTTGGTTATGAAATTTCTTTTTGGGGCAATAAATTATTTTTCAGCAATGAATATTATTACAAATACATGAAAAACGTGATCGATTTCCGTGATGGAGCACAGCTTTTCGTCAACGATTCACTGCAACGGGAATTTGTATTTGGTAAAGGAGAAAGTTACGGTGCAGAATTTTATGTAGAAAAAAAACAAGGTAAAACAACCGGCTGGATCGGTTATACACTTTCATGGACCAACAGACAATTTGCTGAAATCAATCATGGGAATTGGTTTCCTGCTCGCTATGACAGAAGGCATGATTTATCTGTTGTCGTCATTCATAAACTAAGTCCGCGTTTTTCTTTGTCTGGCACTTTTGTTTATGGAACAGGTCAAGCGGTAAGTTTACCTATTGGCCGTTTCTATTTACAAGATGTTGACGGTGTGAAACCCACTAATGTCCCTGTCTTCACAGAGCGCAATGCCTTTCGTTTGCCTGCATATCACCGCATGGATATCGGAGTAGTTTATCGTTTCAAACCTAAGTGGGGAGAAGCTGATTTGACATTAAGTATTTATAATGTTTACAACAGAAGAAATACCTACTACATTTATTTCGAAGAGGTGAAAGATCAAAACGACATCCCCGTAAAATATGTCGCCAAGCAAGTATCCTTGTTTCCCATTATTCCTACTTTAACCTTTAATTTCAAATGGTAGCCAAAGTAAGATATCTCTTATTGTTCATCTGTTCAGTTTTTCTTTTTCAATGTGATTTTGAAAAAGAAGTCAATATACCATTGCCTGATTACTCCAATACACCTTATATAGAATGTTACCTAGAACCCGGAAAACCCTATCGTTTACTAGTATACAAGAGCATCGGTTATTTTGAGGAATTAGTCCCTGTTCCTATTAGAGATGCCAATATTACAATCACACACCGTGGTACAACCATTATACTTCCATATGACACAATTCCTCGTGATGGTGATTTACGATTTTACAATTACAGATCAAAAGACTCATTAGTACCTTTGCATTACGATGAAGCGTTTGATTTAGCGGTCACCATCAATGGTGTGACCTATACTTCTGTAACAACCATTAGAACTTTAGTAGCCATAGATTCATTATATAATAATTGCAATAATGAAAAGCGATGCCAGATCACCATTCGCTTCAAAGACCAAGCTAACACGGCCGATTTTTATAGATTCCTTACTTTCTCAGACAGTTTGGGAGGGGATATCAAACAAGATTTCTTGTTGAACGATGAACTGTTTGATACCGAAAATGCAGGAATTGGAGGAGGCTATTCTTTCAATGAAGGACAAGGCGCAGTCGTTCGATTATTTCACTTGACAAAAGAGCATTATGATTTTCTGACTTCCGTAAAAAACTCGCAGAATGCCAATGGCAACCCCTTTGCGCAACCGGCCAGCATCAAGTCTAACATCCCAGGACTAATAGGTATTTTTAGTGGACTTACTTACGATAGTAAAAAAGTAGAGCACGTAGAAGAATGACCTACCAGCCCGAAGCTAGCACATCGGCGATATGAATAGTCTTTAATGCTATTTTATTTTTCTTGATGTAAGCGTCCAGATGCATCAAACAAGACCAGTCAGATGATACAATGTATTCAGCACCAGTGTCCAAGGCATGGTTTACTTTTTGTTCAGCCATGGCAGTGGAGATGGATTCAAACTTCACGGCGAATGTACCGCCAAAGCCACAACATGTTTCCGTATAATTCATTTCTATCAGTTCCAATCCTTCTACATTTTTCAATAGTTTTCTTGGACCTTGCTTGATGCCGCACTCGCGTAAACCCGCACAGGAATCATGGTACGTTACTTTATGAGGAAACTTCGCACCCGGTAATTTATCGACATGCAATATTTCTGTTAAAAATTCTGTAAACTCATACGTATAGGCCTTCACTCTTTTATATTCCAAAATTTTAGAAGACTGTTGAAACAACATGCCATATCCATTGCGCACCATACCCACGCAAGAAGCAGAAGGCATCACGATATAACGTTCAGAAGGAAAATCAGTTAAAAACTTAGAAGCCACGGAAGAAGCTTCATCGAAAAAACCCGCATTATATGCCGGTTGGCCGCAACAGGTTTGATCTTTAGGATAATTAATTTTACATCCCAAAAACTCCAACACTTTGACCATGTTCCAACCCGTTTCAGGATAACATTGATCCACGAAACAAGGCAAGAAAATGTCTACCTTGTTAATTTTATTTTTAGTGTTCATAGGTCGAAAATAAATCCTGAGCTTTCACTCGTGCAGCTTGAAAAGCAGCGGCATTAATGGTTAACGGATAGTTATTTTTACTCAAATAGGCATACAATACTTCGGAACTCATATTACCAGATAATTCATCTGAAGCCATAGGACATCCACCGTAACCATTCATGGCCGTATCAAAACGATTGCATCCTCCATCAAACGCGGCTTGGATCAAAGGTTCTTCTAATCCTTTCACCACATGCAAATGCGCACCGAATATAATTCCAGAAAATCTTGCATGCAAGGCTTCAAACGACTGAAGCACTTGAATCGGTTTGGCAACAGCTACGGTATCCGATAAGGAAATTGTTTTTACTCCCATATCCACCAAACGCTGGCTAAATTCCAATACATAATTTGTATCGTACACATCTCCATAAGGATTTCCAAAACCCATGGACAAGTACACGACTAATTCCTGATGCGAGGCCTGAGTAATTTTACGGATCTCCAGCAGATCACTGAATGCCTGATCGATTCCACGGTTCGTATTTCTTTGCTGAAAGGTTTCGGACAAACTCAATGGGTACCCTACATCCTGCACAACACCTGAAAAACCAGCTGCCCGCTCTGCGCCTTTGATATTGGCGATGATGCATAATAAACGGGTCGACCCTAAATCGTTTTTGATTTCCTGAAATACTTCTTCGGTATCTGCGAGTTGAGGAATCGCTTTAGCGGAAACAAAACTCCCTGCATCGAGGGTATGAAAACCACAACGAAGTAATGATTTGAGGTAATCGACCTTTTCATACGTAGGTATAAAATGCTTGATGCCTTGCATGGCATCTCTCGGACATTCTACCCATTGAATCGGTTGAGTCATCTGTTGGGATTAGAATAATTCTTTGGCAATGGCATAAACCGCTTCCGATTTACCCATGGTATAATAATGTAAAACAGGGACTCCTGCTGCTTTTAATTCTTTCGATTGTTGAATACACCATTCGATTCCAACCTGACGAACTTGTTCGTCCGATGTACAATTATTTACGGCTTTTACTAAAGCCTCCGGCATATTTACATAGAAGATCGAAGGCAAAATAGTGAGCTGTTTCCTCGTAGAAAGGGGTTTTAAGCCAGGAATGATAGGAATGGCGATGCCCATGTCGCGGCATTTTTTCTCGAAAGCAAAGAACATACTGTTATCATAAAACAGTTGTGTTACGATATATTCTGCACCTAATTCTACTTTTTGTTTGAGGTATTGTAAATCTGTATCCAAACTTACTGCTTCATAATGTTTCTCCGGATAAGCTGCAATTCCAATGCAGAAATTTGTACAGGATGCATTCAATATGCCATCTTCTACATATATACCTTTATTCAAATTACTGATTTGTTGGATCAAATCAGTAGCGTATGCATTTCCGTTGTGTTCAGGAATAAAACGACCTTCTGCTTTAATCGGATCACCTCTTAAAGCTAATACATTATCAATTCCTAAAAAATTTAGTTCAATCAACGCATTCTCCGTCTCTTCTTTGGAGAAACCACCACAGATAATGTGAGGTACGGCATCAATCTTGAAACGGTTCATAATAGCCGCTGAAATGGCCACAGTACCGGGCCTCTTGTAGACAGAGACCTTTTCCACCACACCATTTTCTCTTTTCTTGTACACATAATCTTCTCTATGATAAGTGACATCGATGAAAGGAGGTTTAAACTCCATCAACGGTTCGATACCACGAAAAAGAGAATGTATATCTTGTCCTTTTAACGGAGGGAGGATCTCAATAGAAAAAACAGTATCCTTGGCATTGCGTATGTGATCAACTACTTTCATTCAACATTTTTTGAAAATCAAAAGTACGTCATTCTTTCCAAAAAATAATAAATGAAGAAATTAATTGAAGAACATGCAGTAGAGTTATGCACAAAAAAAACTGCCGCGGGCGCGGCAGTTTCTCTTAGTCAAGGGAACCAATTCTCTAATTACAAAAAAGTAAATAGGCGATAGTCGCATATTTGTGAGGATTAGTAATACTAAATTAGCGAAATCGCCCCTCAATTTCAAGGACGAAGCAATAGCGAAAGGGAAATAGCTGGTGGTTTCTTATAATAATACAAATCAAAGTTAGCCTAAACCCAAAAAATAAAGCTTGGCATATAAAAAATACCAAGCTTAGAATAAGACAATTCATTATAAAAACAATACAAACCTATATTAATAATGGGCTATAAATCAGAAAATTAACCGATTTTAGAGTTCGTACGTCAGGTTAGGCTCCAGCCATTTTTCCAGTTTGGGCAGGGGCATATTCTTCCGTTTCGCATAGGCTTCGACCTGGTCTTTTTCAACCTTCCCTAAGCCAAAATATTTAGATTCTGGCTGACCAATATAGAAACCACTCACTGCAGCAGCAGGATACATCGCCAGACTCTCTGTGAGGATGATACCAGTAGTCGCTGTCGCATCCAACAAGTCAAACAACTGCACCTTCTCCGTATGATCAGGACAAGCTGGATAACCAGGTGCAGGACGAATACCGATATAAGTCTCTTTGATCAATTCTTCATTGGTCAAAGTTTCATCCGCGGCATAACCCCAACCTTCTTTACGCATCCACTGGTGCATTTTCTCTGCCAAGGCTTCAGCCAAACGATCGGCCAATGCTTTTACCATGATAGAATTGTAATCGTCAAACTCCGCTTCGTACTTCTTTACAATCTCTTCTATACCTTCCCCTGCTGTCACGGCAAATGCTCCGAAGTAATCCTTCACGCCCGATTCAAGCGGTGCAATAAAGTCTGCTACAGAAATATTGGGTACTCCCGGCCCCTTCTTTCCTTGCTGTCTTAAGAAGTGGAATTGTTCTTTCCCTTCTTTTCTGGTTTCATCTGTATACAATTGAACGGTATCGTTATTCACCACATTCGCAGGATAAATTCCAACCACAGCATTAGCCTTTAATTGTTTGTCAGCCAAAATTTTGTCTAACATCTTATTGGCATCGTCAAACAACTTCTGTGCTTCTATACCAATCACCGGATCTTTTAAGATATTAGGATATTTCCCTTTCAACATCCAAGTCTGAAAAAATGGCGTCCAATCTATGTAGGGACGGATGTCTTTTAATGGAATATTCTTGAAAACTTTGTTTCCGATAAAGGAGGGAGTCTTAGGACTATAATGCGTCCAGTCTATCTTCAATTTATTTCTTTGAGCCTGTTCGTAAGGAATGTAATTTTTATCTTCCTTCTTATTGGCATAGTCCGCGCGCATTTGGATGTATTCATCCTTCATCTTCTTGGTAAAGATTTCTTTTTGATTTTTACTTAAGAGACTACTTGCAACCGGAACACCTTTAGAGGCATCCAATACGTGAACCACAGGGCCATCATACATCGGATCAATCTTCACTGCTGTATGTATTCTGGAAGTTGTTGCACCACCGATCAACAGCGGCAACTTCATTCCGAGACGTTGCATTTCTTTTGCTACATACACCATTTCGTCAAGAGACGGCGTAATCAATCCGGATAAACCGATGATGTCAACATTTTGTTCTATGGCAACCTGCAATATTTTATCGCAAGGTACCATTACCCCAACATCAATGATTTCATAATTATTGCAGGCTAATACTACACCTACGATATTCTTTCCAATATCATGCACGTCGCCTTTCACTGTCGCCAGCAAAATCTTACCGGCATTTTTTGCCGTATTACCAGTTAGTTTTTTCTCTTCTTCGAGGTAGGGCAGCAAAACAGCTACGCCTTTTTTCATTACCCTCGCGCTTTTTACCACTTGAGGTAAAAACATTTTTCCCGCACCGAATAAATCTCCTACCACGTTCATCCCATCCATCAATGGACCTTCGATTACTTTTAGCGGACTTTTATATTTTACTCGGGCTTCTTCAATATCTGCTTCTATAAATGCTAATTCCCCTTTTACCAGAGAATAAGTCAAACGATCTTCTACAGAAGTTTCTCTCCAGGATAAATCAATGACTTGTTCTTTACCTTTTCCTTTAACACGTTCTGCGAATTCCAGCAAACGTTCGGTGGCATCCTCTCTGCGGTTGAGCAATACATCTTCTACCCTTTCCAATAAATCTTTTGGAATGTCATCATAAACCGTAAGCATACTTGGGTTTACAATTCCCATGTCCATACCTTCCTTGATGGCATGATACAGGAAAGCAGAGTGCATCGCTTCTCTAACGTGATTGTTTCCTCTGAAAGAAAAAGAAACGTTACTTACACCACCGCTCACATGTGCGCCAGGCAAATTCTCACGAATCCATTTGGTAGCACGGAAAAAATCAAGTGCGTAGTTTTTATGTTCGTCAATACCTGTTCCTACCGGAAATATATTGGGATCGAAAATGATATCCTGTGGCGGAAAGCCAACCACTTCAGTCAATACTTTATAAGAGCGGGTACAAATCTCTACCCTTCTTTCATAGGTATCTGCCTGCCCTTTTTCATCAAACGCCATCACGACAGCAGCTGCTCCGTAACGTTTTACTTTTTTAGCTTGTTCTATAAATTCTTCCTCACCGGCTTTTAAGCTAATGGAATTCACAATCGGTTTTCCTTGTACGCACTTCAATCCGGCTTCAATCACATTCCATTTAGAGGAATCAATCATGACCGGCACTCTGGATATTTCAGGTTCAGAGGCCAACAGGTTTAAGTAACGCACCATCATTGCCTCACTGTCCAACATCCCTTCATCCATGTTGATGTCAATGACCTGAGCTCCGCCGCGCACTTGTTCCAGTGCTACTTCCAGCGCTTCTTCAAAAAGTCCTTCTTTGATGAGTCTCAAAAATTTGGCAGAACCGGTCACGTTGGTACGTTCACCGATATTTATAAAATTACTTTGAGGAGTGACCACTAGCGGTTCAAGACCGCTTAGCTTAAGAAAACCTGGCATAGATTGTTATAGAAATTATACTTTACTGCTGTTGAATTCAAACTGGCGAGGCTCATATTGATCAGCTCGTCTGGCGATGGCATTGATATGATCCGGTGTAGAACCACAACATCCGCCTACAATATTAATCAGCCCTTCTTTCAAAAAGACTTCGATTTCATCGGCCATTTGTTCAGGTGTTTGATCGTATTGACCAAACTCATTTGGTAAACCGGCATTGGGATAAGCACTGACAAAGACATCGGCTTCTTTTGCTAACACTTGTAAATATGGTCTCAACTCTCTGGCGCCTAATGCACAATTCAACCCTACTGAAATCAATGGTGCATGTGATACTGAAATCAGAAACGCTTCTGTCGTTTGTCCGGTCAAGGTGCGCCCGCTGGCATCTGTAATGGTAGCCGATACCATGATAGGCAAAGTAGCACCACGCTCATCCATCAATTCCATCAAACCAAATAAAGCGGCTTTAGCATTCAACGTGTCAAATATGGTTTCTACTAAAAAAGCATCTACCCCGCCATCCCAAAGAGCTGCAGCTTGTTCTTTGTAGGCGACTCTTAATTGATCAAAAGTGATGGCTCTGTATCCTGGATCATTTACATCCGGAGAGATAGAAGCAGTTCTGTTAGTTGGGCCTATTGCTCCGGCAACAAAGCGAGGTCTCGAAGGATCTTTTGCCGTGTATTCTTCACAGGCTTGTTTAGCTAGTTTGGCTCCTTCATAATTCAACTCATAGACCAAATGTTCCAGGCGATAATCTGCTTGTGCAATGGTTGTGCTACTGAATGTATTAGTTTCTAAAATATCAGCGCCTGCTTCCAAATATTGCTTATGTATAGCGAGAATAACATCGGGTCTTGTTATGCTTAATAAGTCATTGTTCCCTTTCAAAGGATGCTCATGGTTAGCCAGAGACTCGTTTCTGAAATCATTTTCATCCAGGTCGTAACGTTGGATCATCGTACCCATCGCACCATCCAGGATCAGTATCCGTTTCTCTAACTCTTTGTATATATTGGGCATAACACGAAATCTTTGGGAGATAACAATAAATGCTTTTTCGGCGTTCAAAAAGCGTCACAAATATCAATCATAATCGCCTAATAAACAAACGCCATGCGCCGCAAATGTGGATAAACAGTTTGAATTGAATAGGGATTAATGCGTAATTTCACAATTGATTATAACCATTCAATACCCTCGTGAAGTTAGGAGCTGTAGACATAGGATCAAACGCCATCCGTTTTCAGGTTAGTAAAATAATTGATGTAAACGGAATGGTTCTCTTCAAGAAAATGGAATACGTACGTTTTCCTCTTCGATTGGGAGAAGATGTATTCAAAATCGGTGAAATCAGCGCCGGTAAAGAAGCTAAATTTTTCAAGCTGATTCAGACTTTCAAAAATTTATTTGATTTATACGAAGTAGATGATTACATCATCTGCGCTACTTCTGCCATGCGTGAAGCAAGAAATGGCAAGGATATCGCCTTCAAAGTAAAAGACTTATTGGGTGTGCAAATTGATATCATTGATGGAGACAGAGAAGCCGAATTAATTAACACGGTACTTTATAATGAACTGGATGATTCCAGTTACATACACATTGATGTGGGTGGTGGTAGTACGGAAATCAACTTCTTCGTGAACAAACAAAAGATTGCAACGCGTTCTTTCAAAATTGGCTCGGTGCGAAGACTGAATGGTCTGGATACACCAGAAGAATGGGATGAAATGCACCGTTGGATTGAAGAACAATCCTTAAAGACTCCTAAACCTATAACGGCCATCGGTACTGGCGGTAACATCGGCAAGTTGTACGAATTGGGAAGCGGAGACAAAAACAAAAAAGAGAAGCAAATGATTTCTCTGAAAAAGCTGGAAGAAACTCAGCAAATCATTGCTGGATATACTTATGAAGAAAGAGTAAATATCCTCATGATGAATACAGACCGTGCCGATGTTATTATTCCTGCTTCCGACATTTACCTCAACATCATGAGATGGGCAAAAGCTACGAAGATGATGGTTCCTGAATTAGGATTAAAAGACGGATTAATGCTGATGTTGTACGAAAGAAATACACAAAAAAGTGTAGGGGCTAACCAAGTACTAAACTTTAATAAGTACAAGAAATAAATTTCCTTGCACATGACACTGGATAATCCTCAGCCAGAAGCAGAAGTAACTAAAAAAGCAAGATGGCTCGATTTAATAGCCGGTGTTGCTCTCGCTATTTCCAGCCTGTATGGCTATTAATAATTTAGGCGCCGGCAAATATGGTGACGATTAAATGATCGCCCACAATAAAGAAGCAGCCATTTATTCCTGGTGCCAAAGCAAGAGTTTAAAAAAAACATTATAGCAGAACAACGCGATCTGATTTTAACACTTGTAGCATCCAATACAATTGTGGAGAAAAAATATCTGCAATGGACACCTTTTCCAATACATTGACTCTACAAATCGATCTCTATGACAAAGAGAAAAACGAAATTCTTAATGGATCCAAAGCGGTAGGAGAAAAAAAACTGGATACAAAAAGTAGACGGCAAGTAGGGAAACGTAAAAGGGTGCTGAAGAATGGGACAAAGAAGCCATGATAGCTATTAATATTGTACTCCAACATTATTCCGGTAAACGGACTTTTCTCGCCTTTATGATTGTCTGCGGCGTGACAGGTAGCATTATCTCCTCTATCGCCTACTCTACAGCTTTTTTCATCTAATCATTCTACGATGAAATGAACTGAAATCATGATTGTTGATGACGATGACATTTCAAACTTCATCACACAAAAATGCTTGGAGAAATCAGGTACCGTAGATAAAATATCCCTCTACCAGGAATCTCCCGAAGCGATCAATTAACTGATTCAGAAAAAAAAGATAACATTCAACTTCCTGAATGCATTCTATTGGACATCAATATGCCCTACTTGATGGATTTGATTTTTTAGACCTTTTGTCAATCCAGTGATATTCTAGAAGCGATTAATGTCATCATGTATACTTCTTCCTTGCGTTTAGAAGACCCAAAAAAAGCATTGACTTATTCTGCTGTAAAAGGATATATCGAAAAGCCCTTACAATTAGCGCAATTAAAGGCTATCGTAGATCAATTATATATGTTAGTGCAAGCGTCTTCACTTATCCATGCTGGCGCAAGATTTTATCTTGTGCCTAAAATCACATAGAGCATTTGCTCGAGGATTGGATAAAATAAACTGTACTAATTTATTGCAAGGCCCGCGCAAATGAGCTAAGACATATAGGCAAAAGATTAATCTTGCGCCTATATGTCTCATAAAAAAAGCGAAGTATATTACTTCGCTTTTTTTATGATGTATTTTTGACCGTTATTAAAAGACTCTTGCCTCTCGAACTTCTTTCTCTGTAATCTTATAGAAAGCTTCGTGCATATTGAATAATGGTTCTCCTGTTGCAGGAATCACTTTTGTGTAATTGGTTTGTGAATCCAATTCATACGCATTGTAGTTGTCTAACATATTATACTGAAGCATAGCAATAACTTCCTGCTTGCATTTTTCGTCATTGATTTTAAACAAGGACTCAATCCTGCGGTCAAAACTTCTAATCATCATATCAGCGCTTCCTCCCAACACGATAGGATCTCCTTCGTTATGGAAATAGTAAATGCGTGAATGCTCTAAGAAATTACCCACAATCGAACGTACTGTAATATTCTCACTTAGGCCCTGCTTGCCGGGTTTCAGGCAACAAATGCCGCGTACAATCAACTTAATTTTGACACCTGCATCAGAGGCTTGATACAGCGCATCGATGACGGCTTGATCCTGAAGTGAGTTGATCTTGATCACAATACCACTCGACTTTCCTGCTTTCGCATTCTCTCCTTCTTTCAGTATTAATTCAATCAACTTTGTGCGCATATCGCCCGGTGCGGTGATGATACTTTGATAAATACCGGGACGAGAATGCCCTGTGATTACATTAAAAAACTCACTGATATCCTGCGCATATATTTCATTCGTAGTCAGCAAACTGATATCTGTATATAATCTAGCCGTCTCTTCGTTGTAGTTACCGCTGGATAAATGTACATAACTAGTAACTTCTTCTTCTGAATCCTTTCTTACAATCAATAATAATTTGGTATGGGTCTTATACTTATTGACACCATATACCACAAAGCATCCAGCCTTCTGAAGACGCTGCGCTTCCTTAATATTATTTTCTTCATCAAAACGGGCTTTCACTTCAAATAACACAGAAACGTGCTTGCCGTTTTCAGCAGCCTTTAACAAAGCCGCACTGATCCTGGAATTCTTCGCTAAACGATAGATCGTTACTTTTATAGCCAATACATTGGGATCTTCAGCTGCTTCTTCAATCAGATCCAATACATAATTGAAACTGTTGTATGGATGATGTAATAGTAGATCGTGATTTTTCAAGTAATCAAATAAATCCAAGGATTTCTCATCTTCTACCAATGTCAAAGGTTTTACCGGTGCTTTCACAAAAGGCAATTCCTCTTTGAATTCCTTATGGTTAATGATTTGCCATAATGCAGAGTAGTCAACCAGCTCTGTATTTTCAAAAATATTATATTCATCGATATCCCAACGCTGCACCAACAAATTCTTCATCCAATCGTTCATGCCGGGCTCTGTCTCCACGCGGACTACACGTGCCGTCTTTCTTGACATCAATTTCTTTTTGATCTCTTCAATGTATTGTTCTTCCATATCATCACTTTCGTCCACGGAAAAATCTCCGTTGCGCGTGATACGAAAAGAAGAAACAGCGATGATCTCCACATTGCGAAACAGTTTGTGAATGTGCGCACGAATAATCTCTACGGTAGGAACAAAAACGATAAGATCTCCTCG
>JACMQM010000281.1 GCA_014376985.1 Cytophagaceae bacterium
ATCATCACTGAGCCTGAATCTATGTTGGGATCAGTACTCATTTGAATCCAGGCATTAGATTCTTTGTAATACATTTTTTTCCTTGAATCCTTGTTTCGGTCATAGCCCAATGTCAGTAAGGAAGGAAAGTTTTGTTGATAGCCGATATAATACTTAGAAAGAGAATCTAAAATAATGGGAGAGGCGAGTTCGTAACGGCTAAATCCATTGGCGAAATTTTGATAATGAATAGCGATGACTTTTTTGTAGATGTTATTAGCATCAGTAAGCGCATTCTTCCAAACCATAAGATAAATTTGAGACCCTTCCATATTGGGCCCCTTACTTCTTGCAAAGCAAATGTCAATATGCGTAAGTGCATCTTTTATTTCAGACTTAAATTCGCAAGCAATCTGAGTACCTGAAAAATTGGTTCCAAAAGCAGATTCTGCTTCTGAATCATCATAGGCATAATAATCGTAGAGGTAGGTACGCTTCGTGAGGGCATTATTGAACATCAGCTCCACTGTATCAGTGGTTAAATCTGTTGTTTGGTCATCAGCAAGTCGATAAGTAATATCGACATACATCGGTTTATTCCGGGTAGGAAATGTCAGAGGAAGGGGAAGTGTATCAATGTAAGTTTTTAGTTTAAGCTGATCCTGATCATTAACTGTCACCCTATATCCAATTTGATTATTGAACTGGTCTTTAACAATGGCCTCCATCCCTTTGGATTTGCCTATAAGCTTTTGATTGGTAACAAACGATTTGAGGTGTACATTAATTTGCGTGGTATCTGTGTACGCAAAAAAATGATTAAAAGGCATTGCGCTGTATTTTTTGAGAAAGGTCTGATCTGCGTTTTGAATGGAAAAGTCATAAAGCAATGAATCGGCGGCCGTTCTGTATTTTTTAATATAAATGTAATCAATGTTCCATACATCATAAGAGCCGGATTGCCTTCCGTAACTTCTAAAACGGTATTGGAAGTTATTATGAAAATATTTATTGTCATTGATCGGAACCATGACGGCATGGAAAACTTCTGCCGCTCCTCCGTCTGTGCCGTTAAGGTCTTTAACAATGTTCCATTGCTGAGTGGCGTCTAAAAATTCCAGGTACAAATGATCATTGGCATCGGGTGCTTCTCCATTTCCACCATGCTGGTAGAAAAAGCTCATATAAATAGAGCTTGCAGCTGTATAGCCGGAAAAATTGAAGGGGTGAGAGCGTAGTGAATCTGTATAACCGACAGCCAGTGTATTAGATGAATACGGTGTACCATTCTCATTTAATCCATCAAAACTTGCTACATAATAACTCGGTTGATTTTTTGCAGATCCTCCGTTAATCTGCACACCGGAATGGTTGTCATAAAAAGCAAGCGTATCAGGTTTGATGGTTTCCCGGGCTCCTAATTTTGAGATGCGAAGGTAATCTATTTTAATACTGCTGGACAAGGCATTTGCTATTGCAAAGGCTGTGTCTTTGAACAACTGGAATTCGTAATCTGAAATTACTTTTGCAATTTTCTTTCCTGTGAAATCGGCAATGGTAGTGGGATCTAGCGCTCCACTGATCTCTACTGTGTCCTTTGAAACTAAGCCATGCGGCCTTAAGGTATATACAGTGACAGGTGTGCCCTTTTTGATCGAGTCAAGATGAATGTACCTGCTGGTGAAGTCATAAAAGTATGGAATCTTTAATGTAGTAGTATAAGGTACAGCTGTAGTAGCTTCTGTACGAGCAGTAGACAACTCACTCGTTCCCCATGCCAATGGATAAGTACGAGGTTGTGCCCATGCTTTACTAGAAAGTATGCAGCTGAAAAAAAGAAGTAAAAAAAGTATTCTCATTGCTTATTACTGTTTCTCCCCGGCTACCCAGATATCGATCATTTCACCCACATGTATAGTGGCGCCATTTTTAAACGCTGGCTTTTGTGAAATTATTGTACCGGCTTCTTCTGTAGCATCCGGCACATATTGTACCACACCTTTTACGAGGTTCAAGCCTCCCAGAATGGTTAACGCCTCATCTAATGGCATACCTTCCAGGTTAGGAAGTTCAATCTCTTCGTTTCCGGTTCCGTTACCAACTATCAAAGTGATTTTAGTGCCTTTAGGAATCATAGTACCAGGAAGAATTTCCTTTTTCTTCACCAGCTGTTTCAATACTGCATTAGGGAATGGGCTTGGTGCATAATAGATGCTGTCTAAGATCAAATCGTAACCTTTCAAAGTCATTTCGGCTTGTCTTAAAGAGAAATCTACAAGCTTCGGCATTTTTACATTGGGAGGTGTTTCTGAAGCAATCGTAATGTAGATTCTTCTGTTCTTCTTTACTTTCGATCCCGGTGCAGGATGTTGATTCAATACAGTCAAAGGCTTCACACCTGCTTTGTAGGTAGAGTCATTGATTTCATAATCCAGATTTTTAGAGTCCAGAAAATCTTCCATTTCTTTTAAACTCATTCCTTCCAGTTTAGGCACAGTGATGGTCTCTCCATGATTGGTAGCAGAGGGCAGATAACCATAAAAGAAAAGCAAGAGCAGAATAAAGAAAGACACAAGGATTAGTGCAAAGTGAATAAACAAGTCTCTTGGTTTTTCTGGTTTAAATAGTGTCATAATGTATTATGCTTGTAAATGAGTTTGTTTTTGTCTGGCTATGCCGAAGCTCAAGATGTTATCAATGAAATCATATGGTCTGTAACCATTGATCGCCGTTTGATGAAAGATACAAGTTGCAGGTGTCATACCTGGCAAGGAGTTTACTTCGATAACGATGGTTTCAACTTTGTTGTTGTCAAAGACCCTCACAAAAGCATCAATCCTTGCGTAACCCTGAACATTCAGAATACGACTTGTTTTTTCCAACGTCGCTTTTACTTCTGCAGCAATGGCTTTATAATCTGCTGCCTTCTTCGATACCGCAAAACGAGCCGGTGTAATGTTTTGTCCTTCACCTGCCAAGAACTTTTCTTCTAATGAAAGAATATCTCCTGTAGCTAAAGCTTCGGAGGGTTCGAAGATTTCGTATTGCAATTCTCCTTTGTCATCATAACGTGTCAGGATACCGCCGGTGATTTCAAGGAAGTGTTTCGCGCCTTTAGCAGATACTAATTCTTCTGCTAAAAAGAAATCCTTTTGAGGAAATTCTTCGTTGGCTCTTATCTTTAAGATATCAGCACTTTCAGAACCTTGTAAAGCGTCTTCGGCAAACATCAATTTGATATACGCTTTTAATTCCGCTGCATTTTTAATTTTCTTAACAGCTGAACTGCAACCATCATCCGCCGGCTTGGCAATCATGGGATAGCCTAATGCATTTTCTAAAGAAGAAAGCAATCTTTCTTTTTCGTTTACCCATTCTGCTTTGGTAACGAGTTTGCGTTTCGCTACCAATATGCCATGCTTTTCAAGCAAGGTATTGGTCTCGTATTTGTTAATCGTAATAGAAGAACTATCCGGACCGGAGCCGTTGTAAGGCAGATTGAATTTTTCCAGTTCACGCTGCAATGTACCATCTTCTCCCGGGCGGCCATGAAGTGCGATGAATACCGCGTCAGCCATTTCCGATAATTCAGTCAGTGTTATTTTCTTCGGCTCACTGATCACACGGGAAACATAACGTTTCGTCAAGTCTTTTGCTTCTTCCTGTATTTGTTCAATGACCGGATGCTTCTTGTACACCGCTTTTACTTTCTCACGGATGTCGTCGGCATTGTCTTTTAACATGATGTTGACAGGCATTAAGAAC
>JACMQM010000282.1 GCA_014376985.1 Cytophagaceae bacterium
CTTGGATTAGCCTTTGAAGCCATGCAAAAAGGAGGCAATGCACCATGTGTTTTGAATTCAGCGAACGAAGTTGCTGTGGAACAGTTCTTAAAAGAAAAAATCGGATTTATGGAGATGTCCGAAATTATTGAAGCATGTATGGCTAAAGTACCTTATATTGCAAAACCGGTCTTAGACGACTATATTTCATCAGACAAAGAAGCGAGAAGAATAGCAAAAGAATTAGTAGGCATCAGTTAAGTTAATAATCATCAATGGATATTGTAGGAATTTTAGTAATGGCCGCTCAGTTGATTCTGGGATTGTCTTTTTTGGTTGGTGTGCACGAGATGGGGCATATGGTGGCCGCCAAGTATTTTGGAATGCGTGTCGAAAAATTCTCGATTGGTTTTCCTCCCAAAATTTTCGGAAAGCAAATAGGTGAAACAGAGTATTCAATTGGTATGATCCCATTGGGAGGTTTTGTGAAAATCTCCGGTATGGTAGATGAATCAATGGATACAGAACAGATGGCGCAAGAACCGCAGTCCTGGGAGTTTCGTTCTAAGCCAGCCTGGCAACGATTGATCGTGATGTTGGGCGGTATCATCGTCAATGTAGTCACTGGTATTTTAATTTTTATTTTCCTGACGTTTATCTTCGGGGAAGAATATCTTCCGATGTCAGAGGTTAATAAAAATGGAATCTATGCCCACGAATCTGCCAAGAAAATAGGAATTGAAAATGGAGATAAAATATTAAAAGTAAATGGTGTTGCCGTTGAGGATTTTGCTGATACTCGTGAAGTTTATTTAGGCAGCAATGGTACCTATGATTTGTTGCGCGGCGATAAAGAAGTAAACATTAAAATCCCCCCGACTCTTTTGAATGAATTGAGTGATAAAGAAAAAGGCTTTATTTCCCCTCTAGCAACATTTAAAGTAGGAGAAGTAGATGAAAAGAAAAATGCGTATAAAGCGGGACTGAAGAATAACGACAGTATTCTTGCTGTGGACGATACGAAAATAGTTTTCTTCCAATATTTTTCTGATTATTTAAAAGCGAATAAGAACAAAGTTGTTTCGTTAAAAGTTAGAAGAGAAAATTCTTTTCTAACCATCCCTGTGCGTGTGGATTCCTTAGGGACTATTGGGTTTGCAGCGGATATTAAATTTAATCCTAAAACAAGGGAATATACATTCGCACAATCTATTCCAAGAGGTGCTTACAAATCCTTCAAAGTTATTTTTGATCAGGTGCGTGCGTTCTCTAAAATATTCAAACGCGAATTGGATGCTTCAAATTCTTTGGGTAGTTTCCTAACGATTGGTAAAGCTTATGGCCCCGTATGGGAATGGTACCGTTTCTGGAGTTTGACGGCCATGTTGTCGATGGTCTTAGCCTTTATGAATCTATTGCCTATTCCTGCATTGGATGGTGGTCACGTAGTGTTTCTATTGTATGAAATGATTACCGGTAGAAAACCATCGGATAAGTTTTTAGAAAATGCTCAAAAAGTAGGCATGGTCATTTTATTGGCCCTGATGGTATTCGCGATTGGGAATGATATTTTCAGAAGTTTCTTCAAATAAAAAAATGAATGTTATGAAAGTGTTGGGATTGTCTTTGTGTACGTTGTGCTTGGCTGTTGTTTCTGGAGTAAGTGTTTTTGCATCTTCTGCTCCGTTGGATTCAATAGGCGTTACTAAACTTAACAACAAACTTCATGTTCGTTACCTGGTGGAACCAGGGGAAACGGTTTACGGTATCAGTACCAAATACAAAGTACCTGTATCGGACTTGTTGGAGATCAATGAGGAACTGGAAAAAGGATTGAAAGTAGGTCAGGTGATCAACATTCCTTATACAGAATCTTTGGTGCAGTCTGCGAAGAAAGAAGCAGCCAAAGAAAAAGGAGATGACGATGCGGTGATTTATAAAGTACAGCCGGGAGATACGTTTTACGGTATTTCAAAACGATTTGGTGTAACAGTAGAAGACCTAATGAAGCTCAACAACATGGACCTGAAAGCAGGCCAGGAGTTGGTGGTAGGACGTAAGTCTCAACAAATAGCTTCTAATACAGTTGTTACAGAAGAAAAGAAAACAGCAATTGTAATTGCCGAACCAAAGGTTGAAGAGAAAAAAGTCGAGCCGAAAGTTGAAGAACCTAAGAAGGAAGAGCCGAAGAAAGAACAAGTAAAAAAAGAGGAGCCTGTAAAAACGGTTGTTCAGCCTGAAAAGAAAACAGAACCTGCCGTAATAGCAACTCCTACAAAGAAGCCTTATGTATCAGCAAAAGATAAACCGAATCCATTTATCGGTAACATCGAACCTTACGATTTCAATCCGGATAGAAAACAGGTGTTGGTAATTCCTTTCGATCCATACCTATATTTCTCAGATGCAGACGATGAAATCGCTGCCCGTTCTAATTTGCCTCGTAATAAAATTCGTGAAGTGTTTCGTCGTAGAATGAATGCCTTATTGAATGCAGACGGTTACGAAACGATTCACCTGGTTGGAGGAAGATCAAAAGATTCCATCAGTGATTTGAATAAGATTTATGGTTCTGTTACCTACAACTACCAACAAGCGATCTCTAATCCTTCTTCTCGTTATGCCCCGCAAAAGGAAGTGACTGTGAGCAAGAATAAATCATGGGTGGCGATACAAAAAGATAAAGTAACCGGCAGTGAAGATGCGAAGTATGAATTGCCGCAAGACAATGCGAGATACTTTGGCGTGATTGTAAAAAATCCGGACTTTTATAATTACTTCAGTGCGAAGTACAGCATCGACTATTATATTTTCATCAATCAGTTTGAAGTGAAAACGAATTATGAAAACTGCCTCGACCGTGCAGCGTTGAACTACGAGCGTACGTTTACCACACACTTCTCTATCTTTGATGCCAACGGAAAACAAATTGCAGGGAATAGCTTCAAGACCCATTACAATTCCAATAGCAATTACGTGTACCAGATTGTAAGCGATAACATTCCTAAGATTACAGATCGAATCTTAAGTGAACTTCCTTTACCTAACGAATAAAGAAAAGGCCCGAAAGGGCCTTTTTAATTATGTCAAAGAAAACCATTGCACTGCTTGTAAACACCTCCTGGAACATTTACAACTTTCGGGTGAATATTATCAAAGCCTTGACAGATCATGGCTATGAGGTGCTGTGTATCGCTCCTCCTGACAACTATTCCGACAAGCTGACTTCCGAGCATGTGCACTATGTACCTGTAAAAATGGAAAACAGAGGAGTCAATCCCTGGAGAGATTTTTTGTTGTTTCTTTCGCTTTGGAGATTGTTCAGGCAGTATAAACCCGATGTCATTCTGCAATTCACGATCAAGCCCAATATTTATGGCAGTTTAGCGGCGCGACTAGCAGGCATTCCAGTGATCAATAATGTATCGGGATTGGGAACTGTTTTTCTGAATAATAATTTATCAAGTAAAGTGGCGATGCTGTTGTACAAAATCGCTTTTCGGTCACCGTTCAAAGTGTTTTTTCAAAACGGTGAAGACAGAGCACTTTTCATCGATAAAGGATTAGTGAAATCGTCTATCACACAAGTCATTCCTGGTTCAGGAGTTAATTTGAATCGTTTCGCTTATCAAGCGTATAAAAGAAAACAACCATTTATATTTCTGATGGCCTCGCGATTGATTCATGACAAAGGTTTGTTTGAATACCTGGAAGCGTGCCATCTGGTGAAAGTGAAATTCGGAGAACAGGTAGAATGCTGGTTGCAAGGTGCGCCGGCAGATATAGAAAAGTCAGGTATTATAAAGGATCAAGTTGAAACTATTATAGCGCGTTATTCCATAAAGTATTTTCCTTTTACCGATAGCATCGAAGAGTTTTTGAAACAAGCCGATGTTGTTGTCTTGCCATCGTATCGGGAAGGTGTTTCACGCATGTTGCTGGAATCGGCTGCGATGGGCAAACCTCTTATTGCTACAGATGTTCCGGGCTGCAGAGAAATTGTAAAGAATGAATTCAACGGCTTATTGTGTAAAGTAAAAGATGCAAAGGATTTAAGCCGGGTGATGATAGAAATATTTGAAAAAAGTGAGCAGGAATTGCAAACAATGGGAAAGAACAGCAGAGATTTGGTGGAGAAGGAGTTCTCAGATGAAGTCGTAACTACAGCTTATATGAAAGCGATCAAAGAAGCGTTAACTTTGCGTGAGGGATAGTAGCGGAAAGCCCGCCGCGAAGTACTGAAGACTATTAAGAAGCTGTAAGATATACAGAGCGAGGACTTGAAGCGGATAGCCCGACCCGCAGGGACACGTCCTAATATTTATCGTTGTTAATCTCAAAATACACATTGATTCCTTAATTCAATCATTTATTAATAGAATACCCCTTAACAAAATACAAATGCAAATAGATATTTTTGGATTAGCCATGCAAGACTACCTCCGCGGCGAAAGAGGGAACATGATTCGTGTAGACACCAACCTGACAGAAGGTGAAGAATTATCGGTCGATTATTTATTCAGAAATGAAAATGAATTACCGGAATGGGAGACTATTGCGGTGTCCTTGTGCAAAGGGAAAATATTGGATGTAGGTGCAGGAGCTGGTTGTCACAGTTTGATCTTGCAGAACAAAGGATTCGACGTGAAAGCGATTGATATCGCACCTGTGGCGGTGGAGTGCATGAAGCAACAAGGCATTCACGCGGAGCTCAAAGATTATTTCAAAGAAGAAGGAAAGTACGATACCTTATTATTTTTAATGAACGGTATCGGCATGGCGCTCACCATAGAAGGGTTGGAGAATGTTTTTGCACAAGCGAAAACGTTATTGAATCCGGGTGGTCAAATCATTCTGGAATCTTCAGATATCATATATATGTTTGAAGAAGAAGACGGTTCTTGTGTGATTGACTTGAACGGAGATTACTACGGAGAGATGGAGTATACGTTAACCTATAAGGGTGTACAGGGAGACCCTTTTCCCTGGCTGTATGTAGGTTATGATCTATTAAGTGACAAGGCTGAAGAGGCCGGATTCAAGTTAGAATTTTTATACCAGGGCGAAGAGGGGAATTATCTGGCGAGATTGTATTAAGTTGTCAGTGGTCGATTGTCAGTGGTCAGTTTATGATGTTTTAACATTTTTAGAACACAATTTCCTAATCACTTATTTACGTTTGGGTAATGCGACAATACTATTTTTATGTCCCATTAAAACTAAACGATATCATTATGATGATCCTGCGAGCGTTATCACTTTTATTACTTGTTGCTGTTTTCTTTTTCGCGCTTTCTAACCAGGAATTGGTTGTGAAGTCTATAGCATCACTTCAGATCTCTGCAGATGCTTCTGATGTTCTATTCCAAACCCTGGAATCTGATTCTCCAATTATAGAGAATAACAGTAAGCCAACGTTTATGCAAGTGGAAAAAATAAATCAGCATGAGTTGCCGGCTCAGGCGAGGATAGGTTATTTGTTGTCGAGAGGGTTTTAAGTTAATTGTCCGGCTAGATTTAATAATCCTTACTTTATTTTTAATAACTTTATTGCATTATTGATAATCTTTAAGGCTTAGAAGTAGTTATATTCTTTTTTTTGTAATGGTATTTTAACTTCTTACAACCAACTTAATTCTATCATTTCAACTTATCATCTGTTAGCCCCATCTATTTTTATTGTATGAACTTATTTAAAACACTATTGATCTGGACTTATTTTATTTTTTTATCAAACAATGTATTGGTATGTCAGGCACAAGATTTTGTCATCAAATCCAGCTGCGCAGATCATAAAAAAGGAAGCCCGAATAGAGAAGCCGCTTATTCTTATTTTGATACTACCTCTCAGAAACTTTATCTGACATTTATGGATAAGTATCAGCTTTATCTTAAAACCTATAGCGATTTAAAAGAAGTAGATAGCTGTAGATTTGAACGAACTGAAGATGCCGGTCTCTTCAATCAGGTCTCGGAAGCAGCTGTAAAAGATGATTTATTTTATTTGTTATTCTCTAACCCGACCTGCGCCTATTTTTCTATTGAGACCATTAATTTGCGTGATAAAACGATCCAAAGATATCCTGAAGTGTTTAAAATCAGTGAAGACGAATTGTATCTATATTCATTCAGCGATCAGGGAACTTTTTATATTCTTGCTTCAGTTATAAGAACGAATATCATCAGACTATACAAATATGATTTTAAAACCAATTCTTTTAAAGTAAATCAAATTGCACTTGACGCCATAAAAACAAATGAGGGGAAAGTTAAAGCTAACTTTTGGAAGGTAGTTTCTTCGGAGAACAGAATCAGTTTTGCTAATCCGGACATTATAAAATATTCTAAGAGCGCAAATCCTGCGTCTAATATAGATCCGTATGTTGCTTCTAAATATTTGAAATTTTATCCAGACAGGGGACATTTAGTGCTCACAATAGACAATTACTTTAATGCGACTTTATTAATTGATGTTAACTTATCCGATTTCAACTATTCAATAGCAGATTTTTATTACAGGGAATTTCCTGATCCAGAGAAATATTTTGTAAAAGCAAATTCTTTTTTGTTTAATCAACGTCTCATTCAGGTAATAGCAACTAGTGAAAAAATGGATGTTTATTTTATAGATGCTAAGAATAAACAATTGATTGAAACTTTTTCATGTCTGGCAACAGATGTTACAGTTCCTTTTGCCAATGGCCCGATTAAAGAGAAATCCAAAGATAACTGGGGTGCACAATCAGAACACGAAATCGGCAAGGTGAAAAAGATGCTCAGTCTATTTAGTAAAAACAATGTTTTTATAACAGCATTGATAATCAATAAGGGGGATATAGAATTAACTATTGGCTCTCACTATTTTATTAGCGGCATTAATGGTGGTTCGGCAACTAATACTTGTTTTACCAGTTCATTACTTGATTCTAATTATTCACCTTATATAGGACTCAAGCGTTATTCATTATTCAATCGGGTAATCGATAGAAGAATTCAAGTAGAATGTTCTCCTAAAGCTAAAACTGTATTTACACTGGCAAACAATTATTATATGGGTTATTTTAAAAAGGATGATCACAATGAAAATTCGACGAATTATGTTGTTGAGCAATTTTAGAGAAATAAAGATCTCTTAATAGTATTGTCCCCATTTTGAACTGGTGTCTAGCATGACATAGAAATTAAGCTCGGAGGATGAGTGAGCCCTGGGCTTATTCTTATCCCGAGCAAATGCCCTATGTGAAAAGAGGCACAAGATAAATCTTGCGCCAACAACGTTAGTTTTGAAAAAAAATATTTTACAACTTACAACTCCACTATTTCCCCTTCTTCCTTTCCTTCCACTGCTCATTAAAACTCTTCGGTGCCAATTCAGGCATCGCACGGTGTTTACCCCAGCTGTTTTTGAATAAGAAAGAAAGGGCGATGTTTTTCAATGAGCTTCCACCGAAATTCATCCATACTCTGTTCTTCATGGCCATCGTGAAAAGTTTAAAACCTCTCACTTCCCATTTCGGTGATAAGCCTTCTTTTACACTTTGCTTTCTGTTTAGGAGAAGGAGGTTGTGCAAATCGATTTTTACCGGACATACGCTGGTGCAGGCACCACACAAGGAACTGGCAAAACTCAAATGTTTGAAGTCTTCCATGCCTCTGTAATGTGGCGTGATGACCGATCCGATAGGACCGCTGTAGGTGGTGTTGTAGGTGTGACCTCCAATGTTCTTATACACAGGACAAGCATTCAAGCAAGCTCCGCAACGGATGCAATTCAATGCCTGACGTTTTTCTACATCTGCCAATAATGTTGTGCGACCGTTATCGATCAATACGACATACATTTCTTCCGGACCGTCTGTTTCATCGGGCTTACGGGGGCCTGTAAGTAGCGTATTGTAAACGGTGATCTGTTGACCAGTGCCGCTGTGTGCCAGCATGGGTAGGAAAAGTGCTAAGTCTATGATGGAAGGAATCACTTTTTCAATCCCTACGACTGTGATTTGTGTTTTCGGAAACGTCGTGCTCATACGTGCATTGCCTTCGTTTTCCGTTACAGAGATTCCTCCTACATCTGCCACGATGAAGTTTGCACCGGTCATACCGATGTCCGCATTCAAATATTTTTGACGAAGAATATTACGGGCAATTAACGTTAATTCCTGCGGGTCTTCGATATAGGGAACACCTAATTTTCTTTCAAATAATTCAGAAACATCCTGTCGCGACATGTGCATCGCGGGTGTCACGATGTGGTAAGGCTTTTGGCCATTGAGTTGTACGATGTATTCTCCTAAGTCTGTTTCTACTACTTCAACGCCTCTCTTTTCCAGAAATTCATTCAGGTTGATTTCTTCAGAAGTCATGGTCTTTGATTTGACCACGCTCTTCGCATTTTTAGCTTTGAATATTTTTTCTATTTCTACTAAAGCTTCATTAGCATCCCTTGCCCAGATTACTTTTCCGCCTTGCTTGGTGAAATTATTTTCAAATTCCATCAGGTACTTGTCAAGGTTTTCCATGACTTGTGTTTTGATGAATGACGCACGCTTCCTTCCCAACTCATGATCGGCAAACTGATAGGTTCCGTTTTTTACAGAATTCTCATACTTATCAATATTGAAATTGATTTTTCTGCGGTGTTCTTTATCAAAAACTTTTTTATCTGCGTCTTGTAGAAAATGTTCAGAAGCTTTGCTCATAAATTCTAATTAAATCCCAAAACACAAATTTAAAAATCCAAATAAATTTCAATTTCCAAATCAAAAATACCGTAGTAAATGTTTTGATTGGGATTTATTTGGGATTTCTAATTTGTCATTTGAGGCTTTGTTTATTTAACCAAACAATAATTATTTAACGTCAACTTGTATGCGGTGATCCTGATTGGCCAATTGCCAGGCTGTTAAGAAAACTAGCTTGGTAATGGTGGCTGTCTTTGTGTATAGTAATTTGTCCGGTGTATCGGTGATTTTATGGTAGTCTTCATGTAAGCCTGTGAAATAAAAAATAACAGGAACGCCTAACTTGGCAAAGTTGTAATGATCGGAACGGTAATACAATTGATTCTCATCGGTAGGGTCGTTGTAGGTGTAGTCTAAGGAAAGATGTGTGTGGGTTGTATTCACCTCTTCTGACAAGTCATGCAGTTCGGTAGATAAACGGTTGCTGCCGATCAGGTACACGTAATTGGAATCAACGGGATGCTGTTGGTCAATGCGGCCGATCATGTCAATATTGAGATCAGCAACAGATTGTTTAACAGGAAATACGGGATGAGATGAATAATAACTTGAACCCAATAGTCCCATTTCTTCACCAGTAAAAGCAGTGAATACAATAGAACGACGAGGACCTTTGCCTTCGTTCTTTGCCTGCATAAATGTTTTCGCCATGGTCAGCAAAGCAGCTGTACCTGAGCCGTCATCGTCTGCACCGTAATAGATCGTGCTATCATTCTTTTTCCCCAAATGATCGTAATGAGCAGAAACAAAAATGTATTCGTTTTTCAAATCAGAACCTTCCACTATGCCTAA
>JACMQM010000283.1 GCA_014376985.1 Cytophagaceae bacterium
GCCTTCCATCAAAATTAGGTGTATAATAATAAACACGGTATACTTTGACTGCCACGTTTAATTCGCCAATGACGTTTAGCAAAGACGAAGAAACAGGTGTGGGGAGCGCAGTGGCTTCTTCCAAAACATGTGTGACGATTTTTACTCCTTTATTTCGCAGTTCTCCCACCGACCAATCGGCGATCAACTCATACGATTTCAAATCTCCTCTTTGCTGCGCATGAGCAAAAGAAACGGTGAAGAGTATACCTATAATGTAGTATACTTTTTTTTCATAGCATGATTTTTTAAAATGCCCCAATGGTGAAGAGCAAATTCAATCAGCAAGCCAAATCTATTACCTTACCTAAACCACGTGAATAAATAATTTATAGAAAAAATTAAATCCTCTGATAATCTCTACAAGAAGATCGTTGTGAGCGGTACATTTTAGACAAAAAAGCACCGTCAAATTCAGCGGTGCTTCGTGAAATAAAAAAATAGAATTTAGTTTTTACTAATAAATGCCTCTATAAGGATTGTAAAGGTAATTCAAATCGATGCTTTCAAAGTTTTTGAAATAGATATTCGCTAAGCGCGCAGGATCAGTAGCCAATTCTCCCACACCCGGAAGATCATCTCCATCGTCCCAACCCCATGGAGTGTTTGCACCACCAGAACCAATAGTACGCAAGAAAGAACGACCGCTTTCCTTAAAGGATTGTGCATCGAAACGTCTTTCCCACATGCCACCAGTTTCAAAAATATCCACCAGTTTGTATTTCACATCCAGATCATAATTGTTACCTGGTACTTCGGCAACATCCAGTGTAGGAAGATATTTCAAACCATCGCCATTTATCTTTGCATAAGGCCATGCTTTCAACGCATGTCCCTGACATTCCTGCGCTGTCATCGGATGCAATTGGTTGTTGTAATTTTCAAATTTCAATTCGCCATCGATTGATTCTTGGTTACCTTGCAAAGGACTTCCTTTAGGAACGTAAGAATAGAAATTGGCATGTACGGTAGTGACAATGCCTTGCAGTTCTCCATAACCATCATTGGTTGAACTTTTCTTTACTACTGTCAGCAATCCTTCCAAATCATTTTCGTGGTAATCAATGTTGGCCACGCAATACTCCGTCCAGTCTCTCGGATGAAAGAAAGAATAAATGATGAAATAATGGGTGCTGGTTTCCACCACAGAATAATAGCTGTGTCCTTTGGGATCAAAACCTTTATTTGGTTCAATGTTGTTCCAATTGTTAGAAGTGATCCATTCATTGTCAAAATTCACGTTTGTAATATAATCTCCTCTGCCCGACATAGAGCCACATCCCGTTGCATCTACATCCTGGTAATGAACAGGTGCCCAACGCAAAGCCAATTGCTGATAATAAAAATTACTCATGCGACCAGACTTCTTGTCTGTTTCGGGTTTCACCTCTTCCTTGTCGCTTCTTTTACAAGCACTGTTCAAAAGCAAGACAATCAAAAAGCTGGTCATAAAAAGTACTAAAGTGTTTTTCTTCCTCATAGCTATGGGTTTAAAATGTATCAAAAGTAGAGACCGCGTATCATGCAGGTGTTAACCGAAAAAAATCAAACCTCAATAAAAAAACAGCATACTATGAAAGAACTAACCTTCCGGAAACATCCGCATATAAATAATATGTAAAAACTATCACACATCTAACTTACAGCTAATGAATATGTTTTAGTGAAGGATTTCGTTTGCGGGTATCAAATCCTAGAGTTATATTAAGGCTATATTGCGGTTTAGTAAACTTCATTCTTTATAGACAGATAGTAAAAGTCATTCCATAACATTCACATGATCTACCTTCAACACTATTTACCGATCATCATCAGCTCTGCCTCGGTATATCTTTTCATTATACTAGCCATCCGTGTGTTTGGCAAAAGAGAGTTTGCGCAATTATCCATTATAGACTTGGTCTTTGTTTTATTGATCAGCAACGCCGTTCAAAATGCTATGGTAGGTCCCGACACTACTTTAGCCGGTGGATTAGTCGCGGCCTCTACTTTATTCCTCCTAAATTTCATCCTTAAAGCTCTGACCTATCGCTTTCCTTTCTTTCAAACATTCATTACCGGACAATCCATTGTATTAATATATAAAGGAGAAGTCCATGAAGAGAACTTAAGAAAGGCACACATCTCCATCAATGAATTAATAGAATCGATTCATGAGCATGGAAGCAGTTCTGTGAAAGATGTTGATCTCGCCGTATTGGAAACAGATGGAAACATCAGTGTAATTTCCGATGACTTCAAAAAAAGAAGTATCAAACCGCGCAAGCGCAGAAAAAAATTAATGGCATAAATACAGTGAAGAAACAGAGCAAAGAGCGAAAGTATAAATTAGCATCCGTGTCAGGTTTGAAAACCTGACACCAAAAAAATACAACATGTCTTCTATTATCTTATACTATATTATAAAAGGTCCTTCAAGTAACACCTACACCGCTCTCCTCAATTTCAAACAATTCGGTGAGTTGCATCCTTATATGAAATCGGTTGAAATAATAAGTCAGTCGGAAAATACGATAGAATACCTGGTACACGAGAAGTTAAAACTATGGGGATTCATTCCAATGGCCCCCAGCTACAAAGCCACGATAACCGAAGTGGAAAAGAATAAGCATATCCGTTATTGGTCTGAAGTACAAAAAGGATTATTTCTCACGATAGACTTTACTTTTAAAACTGATGCAAAGAATACATCAACTGAAGTATCGGAGCAAATCACTCTTAAAGGAACACCATGGGTGCACGCTGTTTTCCTTTCTCTACTTAAGAAATCACATCGACAGGTGTTTGAAAACCTTCAAAAATAAGCTACATACATTGCTTATTGAAATCATACCACAAGGTAAACTAATGTCAGTCAAGCCATACTAGAATATGTGTGAACACCTAATAAAATGTTAACACAAAATAGAGGTAAAAATCAGAGATCCTTTTTATCTTACGATAAGAAATATTTCTGATCAATACGCCAGACCTATGATATCCAGTAGCAGAACACCGTTCCTCAACAAGAGTGTCAGACTTGCCAGAGTCCTCTCCATTACTTTGAAAAAAACAAAGAATACCACAGCATTGCTTCCTGCTTTTTTGTTTTCAAAAAATTAAATCCATTTATGGACTTATCTTAGTCTATCTAAAAACTTTCTAAGTTTCTCTAAGCTTTCCTTTTTTACACTTCCCGTTAACTCATTAATATATGCCGTTGACTAAAAATAGTTAGGCTTACTTTTTATGCTGTTCTATATTCGGTACAACGAAATGAAACACAAAGAGATAATTCATTAAAAGACTTCCAGAATTATCATCCCGCTTTTTTGTATTCATTTCCGAGCTAATCTTTTTTCAACCAATAAACCCAACAGTTATGTTAAAATTTAGACAGTTATTCATGCTTGCCTCTTTGGCAGTAGGATTGTCTTCTGCAGCGGTAGCAGAAACAATCTTTGTAACAAACACCAACGACAGTGGCGCAGGTTCTTTGCGTCAGGCCATCAACGATGCTAATGCAAATGTATCATTGACTACTATCCTGATCAACATCCCGGGAGCATTAGGTACAGATCGTATCATCAATGTTCCTACAGCTCTTCCTTCTTTCACTACTCCGGTAGAATTGAGAATCGATGGAGCTCAAACAGGTAAAGCCGTATTGAAAGCACCCATCATTAACGGTCCAGGCGCTGCTACTACAGGTCTTACTTTTGCTGCAGGTTCTGCCAACTCTAAAGTGGAATTCCTTTCTTTCAGAGATTTCGTATTCAGTATAGTTTTGAATGCCGGTGTGATCACCATCAACAACAACCGTTTTGAAAACAACCAGGGCGGTATTGATATTCGTCCTTTAGCAAGCGGTGGCAATACTATTAAAGGTAATGTATTCACTACCACAAACACCGGTGCTTCTGCTTTTGCAGGTGTAAGTGCAGGAAATACTATCCAGGGTAATGGCTTCACTGGTGAAGGCATCAACCTGAGCGGTGGTGGAAACATCATCGGAGGTCTGGGTAATGCTGATCCCAATACATTTACCAATACTCCGGGTGCATCCATCAACCTAGAAAATGGAAGCGGTGCCATCATTCAGCACAACACTATCAATGGTAGTAAAGGCGCTGGTATTACGGTAACAGGGATTGATATCTCCATCCTTTCCAACAATTTATCAAACAATGTGGGCTGGGATATTACTGTAGGTGGAAACGGTCACTCTCACAAAATCGGTGATAATCAAATCATCGGTGATAACGGAATCTTCAATGGTATTCTCTTAACAAGCGGTTCTTCTTACACCGTTTACAACAACACCGTAAGCGGTGGAAGCATTGAGCTACAAGATCTATCTTCTAATTCCTGGTACGGTCCATTATCGGTAACAAACAACGTGATCGTCAATGACCCGCAAGGTGTAAGTGGCCATGGAGCACTTTCTTTGACAAATACAACCAACGCAAGAATCAGTGGCAATGAAATTCATCACAATGCTTCTAACGGAATTTATTTGTACAACTCTACCAACAACATCATCCTTAATAACAACATCTACGAAAACTTCAGAGCAGGTGTAAATGTAGGTACAAGCTTATACAATAAAATTACAAGAAACGTGATCCGTAACAACCATGCGGATGTAAACGGCGGAAGAACCGGTATTGCCTTAACTCAAAAAGCAGCACCAACCATTACTTCTGCAAAACGTGTAGGCTCTAATTTTGTCATTACAGGAACAGGTACTGTTGCTAACGATACTTTAGAATTCTTCTTAAGCGACAGAGCAACAAGAAATGCTACACTTGCGCAAAATGCTTTGTCTTTCCAAGGCGCTATCAAAGCCACAGGAACAACATGGACAGCAACACTTTCAGCCGCAAACTACAACAGCGCTGAAATCTACTTCATCGCTACAGCTACAGATGTAAATGCAACCACATCTACTTTCTCTAAAGCTGTAGGTGTTGAAATCAACGGCCCTACTGCTGCTACAACTAATTATACGTCTACTTACTTTGCAGAATATATTCCTGGAGCAACTTACTCTTGGTGGTCTACTCTACCTTATTCAAGTGTAATTCAATCAGGCAATCAGGTATCTTTCAATTTTAATCAGGTAGGTACTGGTACGGTATCTGTAGGTTATACTGATCCAACTACAGGTGCATGGAAACAATATAACTTAGCCGTAACAGTATTCGGTCCTGCGAGAGAAGGTGCAGCAGATGCTACACCAACTGTTCAGTCTTTAGCTTATCCTAATCCTTTTGTATCTACTACTCAGGTAACAGTAGAAGGTACTGAATCCATCAGCCTTCAATTGTTTGATGACAAAGGTTCTTTAGTATACCGCTCTGAAGGACATGCTCACGGTACAAGTGTTGAATTAGGCAATGACCTGAAAGCTGGTATCTACACATTGAAAACCATTTCCGGTGGTAATATAGAAACTACCCGCATTGTAAAAGTTCAGTAATCAATTCTCTTCATCAAATGAAGACCGTCTCCAATCTACAAGGAGGCGGTCTTTTTATTTACAGCAAACTAAGTTATTGGACTGATGCATTTTACACAATAACAAATCACGCATTGCAAAATGCCTTTTGAAATGTTAAATTGAGCCATACACTTGCACTCATGTTCGATAACATTCATTTTAGTTTTCCACTTCATAATCCGGTACTGATCTTTTCCCTGGTACTGTTCATTATCCTCTTCGCTCCTATTATACTGAGCAAGCTCCGTATACCACACATTATAGGTTTGATATTGGCAGGAGCTGTCGTTGGACCGCATGGAGTAAACCTCATGTTGCGCGATTCTAGCATTCAACTCTTTGGTACGGTAGGATTGTTATACATCATGTTTTTGGCCGGTCTTGAAATTGACATGGCCGATTTTAAAAAGAATAAATACAAAAGTATTCTATTCGGTTTATTTACATTCTCCATTCCCATGACTTTGGGAACCTTGGTAAGTTACTACTTGCTTCATTACAGTATTCTTTCCTCTGTATTACTGGCAAGTATGTTCGCTTCGCATACATTGATCGCCTATCCTATTGTTAGTAAATTTGGTGTCATCAAAAACCGCGCAGTCAACGTAGCTGTAGGCGGCACAATGATCACTGATACACTAACGCTTCTTGTGCTGGCGATTGTGGTAGGTATTGTAAAAGAAGGTGTAGGAAAAGAATTCTGGATCACATTGGCAATTTCACTCAGCGTATTTGCATTCGTAGTTTTGGTTTTGATCCCAATAGGTGCTCGTTGGTTTTTCAAACAGCAACAAGATTCGGTATCCGAATATATTTTTGTTTTGGGTGTGGTATTCTTCTCCGCCTTCCTTGCTGAGCTAGCCGGTGTAGAACCGATTATCGGTGCTTTCCTAGCCGGCCTTGCGCTCAATCGATTGATCCCTCATACTTCTGCCTTGATGAATCGTATTGAGTTCGTAGGCAATGCCTTGTTCATTCCGTTCTTTCTTATAGGTGTCGGTATGCTGATTGATTTCAAAATTTTTACAGCCGGAACAGAAGCATTGATCATTGCAGGTGTGATGACCACACTTGCGATCATCTCCAAGTTCATCGCTACTTACCTCACGAAAATGTCTTTCCGTTTCACGAAGGATGAATTTTACATGATGTTTGGTTTGAGCAGTGCACATGCAGCAGCAACATTAGCAGCGGTGTTGGTAGGTTATAACATTATTCTTGGAACCGATCCTAATGGAGAACCCATCCGCTTATTGAACGAAGACGTATTGAACGGTAGTATCGTCATGATCCTTATCACCTGTACCATCAGTTCTTTTGTAGTAACCAGAGCTTCAAGGAAAATAGCGGATGCAGAAAAAGAAGCCGAGCAAGGCAAAGAAGAATCAAATGAAATCATCAACAATTTTCTTATTCCAGTTGCTGACGAAGATACCGTACAAGGTATCGTAGATTTCTCTGCGCTCTTACACAGTAAAAAGAATACCACCAATTTCTTTGTATTAAATGTTCGTACAGAAGAAGAAGACAATGAAAAAAATGGTTTAAAGTTATTAGAGAAAACACAAAAAGCAGCGGCGGCCATTAATATTAGAATGACGCCCATTTCACGCTACGACACAAGCATTACAAATGGGATCATCAATTCGATAAAAGAAAACAGCATTACTGATATCTTCCTGAGTGTAAGTCCTGGCAAAGATTTCATTAGCCCCAATTTCAATAACATCATAGAACAAGTAGCCGCTAAAACAGATGACACTATTTTCATTTACAAATCAGCGCAACCGATTAGTACTATTAAAAAATTAGTGGTCGCTATTCCACCGAAATCAGAATATGAAATCGGTTTTATTAAATACTTGCAGCGCTTATTGATACTTAGTAAAGAACTCAATGCCGAGATTGTCTTCTATACCAACAAAACATCTTACAGTAAAGTTAAAAAAGTATTAACCAGCAGCGGTCATAACCTGCCGGTAGATTACCAGTTACTGGACGACTGGAGTGATTTCCTGATTATTTCAAAAAGTTTATCTACCAGTGATTTATTGGTCGTTGTGAATGCGAGAAAAAATACGTTATCCTATAATAAGTTTATGGATAAACTCCATAGGCAGCTAGCAAAGTATTTCCAATCCAATAATGTATTGATTTTATATCCTGAACAATACAACGCCTCCGAGCTGGAACGCAGAAGAATGGATGGATCTATCGATGACTTGATTGAAGAGAATCTTAGTAGAATTGATTCGATTGGAAAGTACTTCAAGAAGATTATTAACAGGAAGTAATCAATGGTCAGTTCAGTTGCCAGTGATCAGTATTTACCCCCTCTAGTAAAGCATGGTGCGGTGGGCGTCCAAGAAAAGAGCGAATGCTTGAAGACATTCTCAAGGATTAACATCGTGCTTTATAAGGAGCCAAAATGACTTCAAACATTTCTTTTGGTGGCACCTTTTTCTTTTGTTACTTTTCTTTTGGGTGAGCAAAAGAATACCGCTGCAACACATTGGGCGTATCTTCATTATAGACATCTGTGAATGTTCTGCTCACACTGTTGTTCTGCCCCAGAATATCAAACACAGTGAAAGGTAATTCAGCCGTGTTGTTTTTCAAAAACTTATAACCTAAGCCTGCATTCCAAAGGATGTAATTATGATTGTACCTAGCCGATACCGGCGTTGTATTGATGATTGGCTTCGGTGTTGAATACAATGTGTTTGGCCATGATCAAATTGCCGATCTGTAAAACAGATTTCGCCTTTAAAAACTACTTTTGTTAATGAATTCCTGAAAACGCTCTTTGTAATTGTCAGCCACGGGCATGTAGAAATCTCTTATTCTGATCTTACCACGTTCTACAATTTCTATTTTGCTAAGGTTAACAATATAAGAGCGGTGAATCCGCATAAAATCTTGTTCCGGTAATTCCTCTTCAATCGCTTTCATACTCATCAAAGAAAGTATAGGAGCAGACTTATCCTGCAAATGTATTTTCACATAATCTTTCAATCCTTCTATGTACAAGATATTGGCCAGATCAATTCGAATTAATTTATATTCTGATTTCACAAAAAGGTAAGCCTGTTTGTCTTCCTTCATTTCCTTAGCGGGCTCTCCTCTATCGAACCACCCTTTGGCTTTATTGGCCGACCTTAAGAATTCTCCATAATTGAATGGTTTCAATAAATAATCTAAGGCATCTACTCTAAACCCTTCCAAAGCATACTTTTCAAATGCCGTTGTAAAAATAATTTTAGGGCCATTCTTAAGTGTGCGAGAAAACTCAATGCCTGTCATATCCAGCATTTGTATATCCAGAAAAAGTAAATCAACCGGCTCTTTATCCATAATATCCATGGCCTCTAGAGGGCCATGACAACGACCTTTCAACTCTAGAAAAGGAGTTTGGTTTACATAACGCTCAATCAAATCGAGCGCCAGCGGCTCATCGTCAACAATCAGGCAATTGATTTTTCTCATAGCTGTACTTCGATAATGGCGTAATGAATGGCGTTTTCAATGGATGTTTTAAACCTGTAATTTTTACCCGGCTGCAATTCAATTCTTTTTTTCAAGTTCCCCATTCCTATACCAGAACCACTTCTATCTAATTCTTCTTTAGGATAATTGCTGTTGCGGACGCTAAAGGTTAATAGTCTTTCTGACACCTCGCAACGAATTTCAATAAATGATTCTTGCGAACTGATGCCATGCTTAAATGCATTTTCGACCAACGATATAAACAGCAGGTGCAATATTTCTACATCTCGATAATGTTCGGGAAAATCATACGACACTTTTACATGGTTGGGAACCCGGATTTTCATTAACTCGATATAACTTCTGGTGAAGTTCAACTCTCTAGATAAAGTAGTGGTCTCCCCTTCTGTTTCATACAGCAAATACCGCATCATCTTACTCAGCTGATGCAAGGCTTCCTTGGATTGTTCAGGAGAAGCATCAACTAAAGAATAAATATTATTGAGTGTATTAAAAAAGAAATGAGGCTGCAGTTGATATTTCAATCCGCTCAATTCTGATTTTAATTGTTCATTTTCCAACTGCTTTTTCTGGTCTTCAAAAGCAAACCAGTTTTTTGTCATCTTGATCGATACAGAAGCGCCGATGGTGAGCACATAGGAAATTAAAACACGCGAGTAATTCCAAATCGCTTTATTTGAAAAAGACCATAACCTATAATGCGCAGGCCTGTCTACAACCAATACATCACGCGCCGCATCAATAATGAGGATACTGACAACAAAGAATATCAGATTGAATAGTGTGAAGGCTGCAAAATGTTTAGAAAACCAATAACGATCAATTAACACATAATAATTGATGTAAAACACAATGGAGTATAACAGCAAAGGAAGCAAAGCAACGCCGATTATAAAATTCAGTTTCATCGGTTCTCGTTCACCACCGGAAATTAAAAAGGGAAAGGTGAAAAAGATGATCCATACCAAAACATGTAAAATGGCTTCTGACTTTTTACAATATTTAAATTTACTGAGCATGCTTCTATTCGGATTGATGAGCTAACTCTAAAAATGGTCATTCCTGTCTTTTATTAAAAGAACAATAGAAGAAAAGGGGGTATTTATAGACAAATGGGAGTAAACTGAGATCTGAAGTCTGAGATCTGAAATCTGAAATGAGAGATGATGGTTAAAAAGATTTTGAGTAAATATTAATCTGATTTCAGATCTCTGATTTCAGATCTCTCTGTTCCATTTGGTATGACAACAGTAAACTTAGTTCCTTTCCCTTGCACACTATTCACCTGCACTGTTCCGCCTAATTTTTGTGTGGCTTGTTTTAAAATATACAATCCCAAACCGGAACCTATAGACTTATCATTTACTTTATAAAACATGTCAAAAATTTTGGTCAATTGCGTTTCATTAATACCGGCACCGTTGTCTTCGAATACAAATACAGCTTCCTTAGCGGTCAGTTGAATAGAGACCTTCAGCCATGAATCCGACTTGATTTCATCCTGGTATTTGATAGCATTTTCAATCAGGTTTTGTAAAATAGAATACAATACCTTTTCATCACTTACCAGTTTTGAATCTCCTGATACACCGATAGAAATTTCAAGTTTGGTAAAGTTTGGAAGATGGTGAAACGTTTCAATGATCTCTTTCATCATTACCTCAACATCAATCTCACCTTTTTGCAATTGAAAAGTTTTGAGTTTGGTAACGGTTAGCAAATCCTCCAGGATAACATCCAGCTTAGTAGATGTTTTCATGATGTGTTGAAAATAAACTGCTACTTCTGGCATGTTTTCAAAATCTACCAATCCAACTTTCGTCAAGCCCATCAACGAGCGCAAAGGACCTTTGATATCGTGAGAAGCCTTATAAACAAAAGAGTCTAGCTGACTATTTTTCTCTTCTAGTTCGAGTGTACGTTCTTTTACTTTTTCTTCCAACTGAAGATTGATTTGATCTTTGTAAGCTTCTTGTGCTTTCAATTGTATGATTAAGTTTTCCTGTACCTCATTCTTCTCCCGTATGATCAAACGCACACGATCACCTAAAGCAATGGACAATACCACAAACTGAATCACGACTCCCATATTGAAGGAGTAAAATGCCAGCACATCATTGATTACGACACCAAAGGCTTCCACCAACATGATACAGAAATCAATGAATAAAAAGGTAAATCCAATGATATAATAACGAGAAGCCTTGTAGCCTTCTTTATAACTCAAAAAGCCGGCAACATAAGCCAACAGCATGAGAGGGAAATCCATATACAAGTTTCTCGTGAATTGCCCAGACACCAAGAGACCGATAACGAAAATAAGCGTACGCACAACGATTGCTGTCAATATCAGTTTATCCAATAACGGATTATTGAAACGTATATTTAAAAAAGATCGTGCATACAACAACAAGGTGATCGCAATGCAATACAATCCCAATGGCTCTGCAAAAGCATTTAGCTCAGGAAAATTCGGCCATATAAACTGAAAGCCCATGCCATCGCGCGACAAAGAATAAAAGGCAGTACTGGCCACATATAGAATATAATAAATGTAGGAATTGTCTCTGTCACGTACAGAAATTAACATCAGAAGATTATAGATCGCTAAAGCCAGTAGGATACCATAGAACACCGACACATAAAAATATTCGTGTGTAGTGTAAGCTACATAACGCTGTACACTGCGGACCAATCCATATAAAAAAATCTCGTGCTTAGAATACAATCGCATGTACACTACTGATTCTTCTGAAGTTAGAGGAGGCAATTGAAAAACAAAGTTGATGTGCTGAAAAGTTTTCTCTCCAAATACCTGATTGTCGCCTGCACGTATGATCTGGAAAGATCCATCTTTCATAGGAAGATAAAGAACGATATCATCCAGCCTGTTGTCGTATAATTCCAATAACCAAGTATTTTTTCCGGAAGAAATATCTTTCAATCTAAAACGAACCCAAAAGGCTGAGCGTGGATCATTGAACTGTTGTCCCTTCATCGAAAAAGAACCAGGATGTGAAGCATACAGACTGACCACTTTTTCGAACGTCATGGTCTTGGTACTGTCTCTGAAAACGTCAACAGTAGAACCTGCTACAACATACTCTTCGCTGCGACCACTGAGTGTAATGATATCGGATGCCATAACCTTCGAAGAGAAGAATGCCAGACAAAAAAAAACGATATAGGAATAGATACAGTTCAAAAGGGGGTGACATTAAAACATACCAACGTATACGATTGATGATTTAGTGTGTTCCCTAAAGATGCTGTTTTTAAAACTGAGAAGCCAGTAGCAAATGAATATCCTTGTAAGGGATATTGAAGCGCTTACTCAGTAAAATATTGGTCAGACACCCTTTATAAGAATACACACCATTCTTAAAACCTTTCTTTGCATAAATCATTTCTTCTACTCCTCCCACATCTGCAATCTTCAACAATATTGGGGTGAAGATATTACTAAGCGCCGTACTGGCTGTACGCGCTACTCTGGAAGGAATATTAGGTACACAATAATGAATGACATCATACTTCCTGTATACCGGATTATCATGCGATGTAAGTGTGGAGGTTTCAAAACATCCACCTTGATCAATACTCACATCAATGATTACCGAATTAGGTTTCATTTCTGCCACCATTTCTTCTGTAATTATGCAGGCACCGTCCTCCGGGCGAAGTGAACCGATGACGACATCCGCTTCTTTCAACTCTTTTCTCAACGATACGGTGTTGATGGTAGAGGTATATAATTGCATGCCTAAATGTTCTTTCAATCTGCGCAGTCTGTACAAATGCTGGTCAAACACTTTCACTTCTGCACCCAAACCAATCGCTGTACGCGCGGTGTATTCAGCTACTGTACCCGCACCAAGAATA
>JACMQM010000284.1 GCA_014376985.1 Cytophagaceae bacterium
AATTGGCTGTCAAAATCCAAGGTAGCATCTTCTTTAAATCGAATGACTGTTTCATCGTTGAATTCTCCGCTGGAAGCTTTCAATCTGAAAATATCTCCATAAGTAGTTTCGGATGTTCTCCATACATCATAAAGTGTAGAAGTCACACGCACATTATTTGTCATGGCTAATGTTTGGGTACCAGGACTGGTCACTTTTACAAAGAAGCCCTGCATAGAACCAATATAACGTGTACCACCGTTAGTACCTACGCCTGTTACAAACGATACAAATTGATTAGTCCTTGAGTTCCATGTATAAATTGCATTGTCGAAACCCGCTTTTGTCCATCCTGACGCCGCCAGCCAGTCGATGGTAGAAGGGTAAGGATTTCCTACTAAGTTCCAGCCATCTGATGCAGGTTTGCTGACAGGAGTAGTTGAAACCGTATTAGTAAGCGTATTGTTTGAATAAGTCGCTCCATGTGTATATGTTCCACTTACATCTAACAAGCTATAGTAAGCATATCTAGGGAAGTACAAGGCATAACCTTTCATGCTTTGAAGAGCTGTAGCATTTGAAGTCACAGTCGTCCAACCTACTTTTACATTACTATCGGGCACCGTTTCATTGTAAGTGTAAAGATTATAGTAAGGACCGAATTTCATGGTTACGTTATCGTTCCAATCCGCAACTGTATTTACGCTAAGCGGAGTTGAAATGTAATGGTAGCGGTCTCCCCAAATGGTTTTAAAGAATCGTATACTGCCTGTTGTTGTGCCAGTACCTGTTCCTGCAATGGCGCCATTGTATAGATTTTGATTGAGGTTGCCGTTGGTTGTAAATGCACCTGCAGTTAAACTCAATATACCATTGACTGTAATGATATTATTAAGAGAAACTCCTGCCGCATTATTAATTGTAAGGTTATTGAAAACCGCTGCACCATTGATATTTTGTGCTGTAGCTCCTCTGAATATGACACTTCCTGCATCAGTATAAATACCGTTGTCTGTAAATGTACCGTTATTAGTAAAGTTTCCATAAATATTAATTATACCTGTGGAGGCTTTAATGAGTACTGCAGTAGCATTGATGGTTAAGGCTCTTGCATTGGCAGTGCCTGAAATTACTGGCATATTGGATGCAGTAGGAACAATAACATCTGTAATTGTTCCTGGTAATGCGAAGGTACACCAGTTCGTTGGTGTGTTCCAGTCAGTAGATGTTCCACCTACCCATAAACCCACAGCGGTGCTGGATGCTACAACTGTAGAAGCTGGAGAAGAACATGTTCCAAGCATAGCTGTAATATTATATGTTCCAGCTGCTGCTGTTGAATAAGTAATAGTAGGATTCTGTGCTAAGGATATAAAACTGTTTGGCCCAGTCCAGGAATACGTTGCTCCTGTAAAATTCGAAGCAGTTAAATTTAAAATTGTTCCATGGCATACAGGGGCATTGCTGCCTGCAGTAATATAGGGTGTTGTATTGACTGTTACAGCAATCGTTCGTGGTATAGGTGAAGACCCGCATGTATTTACTCCAACTACAGTAACAATACCTGAGGTAGCAGTAGCTGCATAAGATGCATTGGTTGTAAAGGTTGTTCCTGTGAAGGTAGCACCTGTGCCTCCGGTGTATGTCCAGGCATAAGAAGTGGCGTTAGTAGCAGCACTTGAGGTATAAGACACCGGTGTCTGTCCCTGACATACCGTAGATGATGGTCCAGCTGTGAATATACCAGGTTGTCCTGGAAGAGGATTAACTGTTATGCTGAGTGTACGCGCAGCAGAAGAGGATCCGCAACTGTTGTTGGCTATAACACTTAATATTCCTGATGTTGCAGTGGTTGAGTAACTCACCGTAACACTGTTTGTTGTCCCGGTAATTGTTGCTCCCGTGCCGCTGTATGACCAGGTGTAGGATGTTGCTCCGTTAACGGCAGGTATAGTATAGGTGATGTTATTTGCTCCTTGGCACACAGTAGAAGGTCCGGTAGAAAAGGCAGATGGAGTAAGTGTGACAGTCGTGAAATTGACACTACCGTAAGAGCTTCCAGTATTATCCAGCCACCTGAATTCTACGGTTGATGAAGTGCTTAAAAAGCCGGTCCATACATTGGTATGTGCATCGCAACATCCGTTATGCACCCATACCTGAACGCCATTGATGAATAGGGTAGCATCGTCATCGTGCGAAGGAATATCAATTTGGTATTGCCCGCAAGTGAAATTGGTACGCTTGTAACTGACACCATGGTTATCATTGTTAACAGGGCAACCTGAATAGGAAAATCCTCCAGAAGCGTTGGCCGAAGAAGGAGATACGCCTTGTGCCCAACGGCTGGTAGAATTAAAGGAAAGACTATTTTCTGTGTATTTACCTCTGTAGGTAGTGAATGCTGTATTATTATAACAGTACACATTCCAGAAACCATTACCAAATGTGGCAGGGTTACCAATCGTATCTGCAATGACTGTGAATGTATTGATGGTGTTACAACCTCCGGTAGTTGTACCTGTTACTGTATAAACAGTATTCACCGTAGGAGAAGCGGTAACGCTGGCACCTGTAGTAGCACTCAACCCGGTAGGTGGGCTCCATGAATAAGTAGAGGCGTTGCTCGCCGTTAATACTGCGGAACTTCCGTCACAAGCCACAACCGTGGAAGAAGAAACTTGTACCTGATTGGTTCCCGTATTGGAGTTTCCACTTGTAAGTCCACAACCTGTATTGTATGCTCGCACTCTGTAATAATAATTAGTCCCAGCAGTAAGGCCTGTCACCACATAAGTAATTACATTTCCTACGTTGAGGTTGTTGAATCCAGATACAAAAGAACTAAACGCAGGGTCAGTTGAAACGTCCAGGTAATAACCGGATGCATTGATGATTGTATTCCAGTTGGCGTTAAATTGTGTACAATTAGCTGCAGGTGTTGGCATGAGCGCAGTAGGAACTGCCAAGGGGGTTAAATTAACAGAACCATAAGAATTTCCTCCGAATTCTCTCCATCTGAACTCTACAGTAGAGGATGGATTTAAGAATCCTCTCCAAACATCGGTATGTGAATCGCAACAGCCATTATGTACCCACACCTGCACACCATCAATGAAAAGATAGCCATCATCATCATGACCTGTGATGTCAATTTGATACAGTCCGCATGGAATGTTTGTTCTTTTGTAAGTTACAGAATATTGATCAACAGGTAGGGGACAGCCTGTATAAGCAGCACCTGTTGCAGCATTGGCAGAAGAAGGAGAAACCGCTTGATCAAAACGTGTGGTAGAATTAAACGAAAGATTATTCTCTGTGTAAAAACCGTAATATTGATTGAAGTTATTGCCATTATAAGCATACACATTCCATGCACCGTTTCCAAATACAGAAGGGTTACCAAATGTAGGATTGACATTAATGGTGATCGTTTGGGTGTTGCACCCCGTGCCATCTGCCGAAACGGTGTAAGTAGTGGTGGTGGTAGGCGAAGCGGTTACTACTGCTGTGTTGGTTGCACTCAAACCTATAGCGGGTGACCAGGTGTAAGCAGAGGTATTGCCAGCGGTTAAGGTGGCACTTTCACCCTGACAAAGAGTTAAAGGACCTGCAGGCGATAAAGTTATTTTTCTGGAGATGACATTCGAATTTCCCGTAGTAAGTCCGCAAGTAATATTGTTTGCTCTAACTCTGTAGTAATATTCTGTACCTGCTGTCAGGCCGGTAATTAATTTACTGGTCACATTCCCTGTACTGAAATTGTTGAAACCTGGTACCATCGAGGTGAAAGCTGCATCAGTAGCTACATCCAGAAAGTAATTTGTAGCGTTATTGAAGGTTGTCCAGTTGGCTGTGAATTCAGTACAACTCGTGCCAGCCGAAGATACAAGTGCTAAAGGTACAGCGGTACTGGTCAGAACATTTAATCGACCATAAGATTGACCACCGTTTTCCTGCCAACTGAATTCAACTGTTGAAGCAGGTTCTAGAAAACCTGTCCATGCATTGGTAACAGTAGTACCAGAAGCAAATGCTCTTGTCCAAACCTGAATACCGTTAATAAGTAATATAGCTACATCATCATTCCCTGTAATATCGATCTGGTATTGTCCACAGGCAAAGTTAGTACGTTTATAACTTACTGAGTGATTGTCTACAGGTATACTACAGCCACTGTATGCATTACCGGAACTAGCATCAGCAGCAGAGGGAGTGGAGTTTGGATCCCAGCGGGTAACAGAATTAAAGTTGATATTGTTTTCAGTGTAAAGACCGTAATAGGTATTGTAGTTATTGCCATTATAACAATAGGCATTCCATGCTCCGTTGCCAAATACAGAAGGAGTTCCAGGTGGGGTGGTAATCGTTAAAGTAGCAACCGAAATAGAACCTATCGTAGATGGGGTGGAAGAGATTACTCTAATCTTGTATCCATTACCCGTTGCTGTACCAGCAGGTATCGTTGCTGCAATGGTACCATTGATAACTGAAACGAGACTTCCTATATTCACAGGACTGGAAAAAGTTCCTGCGGCATCTGAAAGCTGAGCAGTGAATGTATTTCCAGCTGTAAAAGCACCTGTTTTAGTATAGGTTACATTTAAAGCGGTACTCGTTGCCGAACATATAGTAGTAACAGAAATTCCAGTTGTCGTGATTGTTTGAGCCTTGCTCTCAGTTATACTAAAAAAGGTGATAAGTAAAATACTCAAAACTTTTAACCAGATGTGTTTTTTAGGAGAAAGGACCATTTTTTTATAAAGTAACTTTTTCATACACATAAACTTACGATATGATTTTAACATGAGTTTAGCAATCTTTCTTTTCAAGGCTTATATTCGATTAACTGTTTGTATCATTCGATAAATATGGAATTGCATGAAATGTATTGATCAAATAGTTTTAATTAAATTGAATCTTTAAATCCGATTTGTACGAGAACAATTTATAGATAAGGTTTGTGTTTAGTGCTATTTGCAGTTGGTCTTAGGTATTATACAATTGACTTGCATAAAACCAACAATGGTTTATCATTTAAGACTCTAACTATTATTTGAAAAAGGTAGAATTTTGTTTGAAACAAAAAAACCTTCCGCTGTAAGCGGAAGGTTTTAAAAAAGGGAACTGTTTTATTTTTGCACAAAAACTTGCTGTGTTTTTGAAGCCGTCGATGTTTGTGCTTTTACAATGTAAATACCTGTATTTACAAGCGGTAAATTGATGTCGAATCTTCCAGAAGAGATGGAAGCATTTTCAGTGCTATAGATTTTTTTGCCCAGTGCATCGAAGATAGTAATGTCCGCATTGCCGGTATTTAAATCGGCAAACAATAGAAAAACATTTTGATTGATGGCACTAATTTCAATACCGCCATTAGATGTAGCATTATTGTTTTCTGTAACCAGACTTTCTCTTTTGGAATAACGAATAAAGAAACGATTTTTCAGTTCACCTTTTTGAAGTGATAAAGAATAAGTTGGATTATCATTAAGTGATTGAGAAGTTCCTAACAGGCGGTCTTCCAAATAAAAGGTTTCCCCGTTAGTAAAATTGGATAAGTCTGCTGTCCATGTATGTTCACCTGCAGTCATGACATTCAACTGCAAGGGAATTGTTTTGGTCAGCAAGCTATTGGGTAAACTATTGATAGAGTAGTCCGCATCGGAAGAAATAGAGAAAAGCGAAGGCACATTAGAATCATTCAATAGTTTATAAGCATCTAAGTTGTGATCAAATTGTTCAGAAGCATATTTGCTAAAACGTATGATGGTTTCATCGGTATCAGATGCCATAACCACCTTCAAGCGCAAAAGTTTATCCTCGCTTGTGGTTCTCCATACGTCATGCAAGATGGATGTCACGCGGACGTTGTTATTCATAGCCAGGGAACCAGTTCCACCAGATGTGCTTACCCTTACAAAAAATCCCTGCATTGAACCAATGTATCTTGTACCACCATTTGATCCCACGCTGGCAACATAAGATACATACTTTTTGGTTTTTCCATCCCATATATAAATAGCATCATCTAAACCAGTTTTTGTCCATCCTGCTGCAGCATTCCAATCTATATCACTTGGATAGGCGTTTCCTACTAGCTGCCAACCATCAGAAGCAGGTTTAAAACTTGGTGTTGAAGAAGGTGTGTTATTCAGAGTACCAGTATTGAATGTAGCACCGTGTGTGTAAGCTCCCGTTACATCTAGGGTTGTGTTATAGATCCATCTAGGGAAGAACAACGCATATCCTTTCATCGTACTGAGCGCAGTAGCAGTAGAAGCAATCGCCGTCCAGCCGACTTTTTTATTGGTGTCAGGTAATGCTTCATTGTAAGAAAAGAGATTACTATTGGCTCCAAATTTAATCGTCACATTGTCATTCCAGTCTGCAGCAGTCATACCTGATATCGGTACAGAAAGGTAATGGTAACAATCCCCCCAAATGGTTTTAAAGAATCTAATGTTACCCGATGTGGTACCAGCTCCAGTTCCGGCAATGGCTCCATTGTATAAGTCTTGATTGAGCATTCCACCAGTGTTTAAAGTACCTGTCGTAAGGGTTAGGATGCCTTTGACTGTTGTGGTACTGCTAAGTGTTAAGCCCGCTGCATTATTGAGGGTGAGATTTTTAAACGTTGATACTCCCGTGATGCTTTGGGTTGTAGAGCCGATGAAATTAACAACTCCGCCACTGGTATATATGCTATTGTCCGTAAATGTTCCATTGTTTGTATAGTTTCCATACACATTCAATATCCCTGTCGTCGCATTGGTAAGGGTGGCAGAGGCATTGATGGTAATGTTCTTCGCATTGGCAGTTCCCGAATTAACCGGTAAAGTTGCCACTACCGGAATGGTGACATCTACAGTAGAAGAAGGAACACTGCCACCACACCAGTTATTGGCAGTTTGCCAACTGTTGCTTGTATAGCCAGTCCATTGGCCAGGCATAGTGGTATTAGGAGAAACAAAAGTATAGGCCGTTGCCACACAACCAGTGGAAGCATTAGTAGCGACCAACGTATATCCACCACCATTAGAGTTGGTATAGGTAAATGTTGGATTTTGAACAGTAGAAGAAGGAGATAAAATTGCTGCGCCTGACCAGGCATAAGCTGTAGAAGCGGCTGCGGTGGACGAAAGAGTTACGGTGCTTCCTACACATACTGGTCCGTTATTGCTTACTCCTCCTGATCCAGTGCAAAGGGTAGTCACTTCAGCACCTGTAAGTGCTCTCGTATATATATATATATCATCTAATGTTCCATTAAAGAATAAACTGGTAGGCTGAGAAGGCCAAGATCCACTTAAATCCCCATATCCAGCTCTCCAATATCCTGTAAAAGGGTCGGCAGAAGTAGTAGTAGGATCATTGCCAATCAACACACCGTCGACATATAGACTTAAGCCAACTCCCGCTGTAGAAGAAAGGGTCCCTACTACATTGTGCCATACATTGTCATTATATACCATACCTGTTGCCGTCTTTAATATTTTAATACCACTGGCATATACTCCAAAATAAAGCTGTCCGGCATTGTTCATATAAATGTGACGGTCATAGCTACCACCAATGCCTGTCTGAGCAGCAGCAAATCCCAGCAATTTACCTCCAGAAGTAGTGGTAGTTTTGAACCAACATGAAATGGTAAAATCAACTGGATTAACATAAGGTACACTGGTTTCCATATATTGTGTGGAACCATCAAAAATAGAGACGGCATTGCTCACTCCAAACCGATCTGTTGTAGTACTTGGAGTGCCTAAAAAGGCGCCCTGGTTATAGTGGTTGTCATCGTTGGCATTTCCATCCAAGGCATAATGAGAGTAAGTACCGGAAGGCAGGGATGTAAACACTGCAGGTCCCAAATTATTACTTATATTTCCTAAAGCATAGCCTTTGTATATACAACTTCCTGAAGTAACCGTTAACGAGTAGGTTCCTGATTTAGCGGTATTCATTCCTGATACACTGGTATTTTGTGTACTGACAGAAAAACTACTTGGGCCTGTCCATGCATACGTGGCACCACTCAGTGTTACGGAGGTTAAGTTAAGTGTACCTCCAATACATACCGGACTGTTACTTGCCGCACCATCTGGAGCATTATACGCAGTAGATACTTCTGTACTTGTCAATTCTCTGTGATAGATCATGACATCATCTAAAGACCCATTAAAGTATTGACTTGATGGAGAGTTGGTCCATGCACCTGTATTGTCGTAGGCCATTCTCCAGTAACCGGTAAAACTTTGTCCACCTGTTGCTGAGGCATCACTTGCGATCAATGCACCATCTACATATAATTTCATTCCATTAATAGAAGAGATCGTTCCAATCACATTGTGCCATTTGCCATCGTTATACCCAAGTGAGGTGTTTACAACATGTCCCACTCCGCCTGGATTAACTGCTAAATAAAGCTGGCCACTGTTTGCCATGTAAATTTGACGGTCATAATTCCCACTGCCTCCGGTTGGAGCATTACCAAACTCAATGATCTTTCCTCCTGTCAGGGTAGTTGTTTGAAACCAAACGGAGAAACTAAAATTGGTGGGGTTATTATATGAATTCGCAGTAGTTACATATTGATTAGTGCCATTGAAACTGTAGGCGCTGTTTGCATTTCCAAATCGATCAGCAACAGAAGTAGGAGCATTTTGAAGAGTACCCTGATCATTATTAGTTTCATCATTAGCGTTTCCATTAAATTTGTAGTAAGCGATCATATTGGTAGTGGAGAGTTGAAAAATCCCCCCATCTACAGTAATGGCTAAAGAACGCGCTGAACTTGTACCACAGCCATTAGTTGCTGTAACGCTGAGAGTCCCCGATGTAGCAACAAGAGAAAAATTGATGGACACGGTATTCGTTGTGCTGGAGAAATTTGTTCCTGCACCGCTATAACTCCAGTTATAGCTTGTAGCACCTACTACAGCAGGTACTGTATAAGTTACATTGTTTTGATTTTTACATACGGTGGATGAGCTTGTTGTAAAAGCAGAAGGTTGAGCAGGAGCGCTAGAGTTGACGACAACAGTAGTGCTGGCACTGTTAAAGCAACTACCTGTATTTTGGAATGCAATTACAGTGTAAGTCCCGGACATAGCTGCAGTAGCACTTGCACTCACTGTAGGGTTTTGAACGGTAGATGTATAACTGCTGGGCCCTGTCCAGTTCCAAGGTGAAAATCCGGCAGACGATAAAGAAAGAGTTCCTCCTGCACATACTGGTCCATTGTTACCGGCTGTAAGTGCACTGGCAGCTGTACTTAGTATATTAATGTTAATAGGGTTCCTTGGTCCTTCGCAACTGCCAGTGACGTTTTGACTAACCCAAAAGGTTTGTAAACCTGCAGAGCTGCTTACTACTGTAGGCGCTGTAGATGATCCTATACCTCCAGTAACCACTGTATACCAAAGCAAATTGCTGCCAGTAGCCATAGAAGCTAGAGGTACAACAGCATTTAAACAATACTCAAAATAGTTTCCAGTCACTGTAGGCACAGGAGAATGCGTAATTAAATTGAAATTCTGCGGCGTGGCTGCATTATAGCCCGTACCACTGATAACACGCGTGCTGCTTCCAAAGCCGCTGCCTGTACCATTGGTATTTGGGGTGCTTCCTACAATGGTGATATTTGCATTGTTAGCAAATAATCCACTTGGTCCCCATACGACTCCATTGGTTGGAGTAAAGGAAGCCACGTAGTTAATTCTTGCCGGGTTAACAGGAGTACAAGATGAGTTACTGCTGATGTCTGTAGCGTTATATTGAAATAATCCTCCGGCAGGAAATGCACCTGAACCAGCTACGACACTGCCTGAGTTACTAGAAAGTAAATTAAAAATAGAGCCTGGTTTTAAACATACGGGATTAGAACCGGTTGCGATCTGCCAGTTTAACCAAGTAAAAGTAGCGCTTCCTCCATTAATAAAAGTATATGTTGCAAGATTGGTTAAATGCAGATAACTGTTCGACGCAGTTATGGTTCCATTATTATATACCGCTCCTCCGTTTAATTGCAAGAAATTACTTCCTGTAATGGTCAAACTACCGAGATTTGTAAGCGTACCTTGTACAGTTAGCGAACCAGGAATACTTAATCCCGCCCCAGATTCAATATAAATTATTGAACCGGATGGAATGGTGATAGCTCCTGTCAGGGTGATAAAGGAACCGGTTTTAATAATCAGGGTTGAGTTTGATGATATATTGATGTTAGCGCCGGTCAGTGTTCCTCCTGTAAACCAGCTTCTAAGGCCATCACTAGGGTTGATGTTTATCCCAGTGTAGTTAGTTCCCGTCAGGGTGCCTGGGTTGGCAGGTGTAGTACCGCTACAAGTTTGCCCATAAGCCGTAGAAATCATTTGGCTTAGCAGTATAGATAATAAGAGCACTATTTTATTGTATTTTTTCATCTCTGTAGAGCTTATCATAAATATATTATACGAGCATCCATTTATTTAAGTTGAATGTCGTTTGCTTTGTTGGATAACAAAATTATGTAAAAGCTATTTTTGTTAATAAATGTAGATTCCAGTATACAAAATTGTACTTTTGGGCCATATGCGTATTTTATTTAGCAGATTAATAGTTATCTCGTTATACCCCCTTAGCATTTTGTATGGATGTGTAATGGTTTTACGCAATATTTTGTACGACACGGGATTTTTTAAAAAGCAGTTTGCGCCGATATTTTCTATTGGAATTGGCAACATTACAGTTGGAGGAACAGGTAAAACCCCACATGTTGAGTATTTGATCAAGCATTTTTTTAACAAAAAAATTGCCATTTTGAGTAGAGGATATGGGCGAAAAACCAAAGGCTTTTTAGCTGTTGATTCAACAATGGGGGCTAGTCAGGTAGGAGATGAACCCTGGCAGTTTTTCTTGAAATATGGAAAATATATTCATGTAAACGTAGGTGAAAAAAGAGTACTTGCTGCTCAAAAGATTCATGAACTATATCCGGAAGTTGATACCTTAATCATGGATGATGTTTTCCAACATAGAGCTATTCAAGCCGATTATTCCATTTTATTGTGTGATTATAATTTTCCTTTTTATAAAGATTATACTTTCCCGGCAGGAAGATTAAGAGAGTTTCGATGTGGAGCCAAACGAGCTGATATCATAGTGGTGAGCAAATGCCCGGCTTCTATTTCTCTCGAAGAAAAGAATACATTTAGAAAAAAAATCAATTCATACGCTCCTGGAATTCCTATAGCTTTTAGTAGCTTATCCTACATGGAAGTGCGACCTCTAGGCAACTCAGATAATATTCCTCAGAAATGGTTATTGGTGACAGGTATTGCAAATCCCAAACCACTGGTTTCATATTTAAAATCTCAGAATAGCTTACTAAAGCACATCGCGTATTCCGATCACCATGATTTTTCGTATTCTGAATCTTTGGATGTTATAAATGCTTATTATTCTTTAAATGAAAGGAATGCAGGTATATTAATTACAGAAAAAGACAGTGCCCGATTAAATAAAGAAACGATAAAACTGTGGAAGGATTTACCCTTGTTTTTCATTCCTGTTGAAGTGGAGCTTTTGGAGGGAGAAGAATTACTTTTGCAAAATATTGCACAGGCCATGAATAGAAGAGCAGGCTTTCCGATTAATTGATTAATTTTGAATTCGTGAAGCTTCATTTCCCAAATATAGTAACGTTCGTTTTTTTTGTGTGGACTTTCTTTGTTGCGTTTTCAGTACAAGCGCAAATTTTAGATGATTCAACCAAAATGAAATACAATCCTGCTTCGGTCATTATGCAGACAGGAGAAGAGGTGTATTATAACCGGCATCGTTATACGAATCCAAGCAGTTCGCTTACAGGTATACAGTCTTACCAACCGTTGTTTCAAAACGGTGTGTATTCACAAGATCTGGGTAACTACCTTACGCCAAGAGGACGCGTCATTCCTGTTACACCAACTACAATAGGAGCGCGTTATGGATTTACAGCCTTCGATGATTTTGCGATCCTACCCGATTCTGTTCGTTACTTTGATACTCGTTCTCCTTTTACTTCTTTAGATTATGTGCAGGGCTCTAAAGGTCAGCAACGCATCTATGTGACGCATTCAAGAAACATCACTTCGCGATGGAACATGACAGCTTTGATTCGTCGCATGGGTTCGAGAAAATTATTGGGTGCTGTCAATACAACAGACCGCCAGGCGGGGAATTGGAGCTTTGGATTAAGCAGCCGCTACTATTCTAAAAATGCACGTTACCAATTATTGGGACAAGTAATATCGATGAGTCATTTGCATTATGATCAGGGAGGAATTGTGCCTGGGATAGCAGATTCTACCAATAACGATCTCTATGATTATAATCTATCGACGGTAGGATTGAAAGGTGTGACCACAACGGAGAAAAGAGTGACAGGAAGAATTTATCAGCAGTACTCCATCCGTAAAGATAGCTCGATACAGGTCTTTAACCAATTAGATATCGTTTCGAGATCCAATAATTTTGGTGATCCAAGTCCACGTAGAAACGCGGCTTTCTATCCTGCTATTTACAACGATTCAAACTCAACGGTTGATAAGGTAACCTACTTACAAAGTGATTTTAAATTAGGTGTGAAAGGGATGAATAGTTTTCTTTTCTACTCGCTCTATTACAAAGCAAGGTATTACAAATATGATCTTCCCAATAGTACGGTATTGGCTAAGGAAGGCCTTAACACCATAGCGGGTGGTGAATTGATCGGAAAGATTTATAAATCGTGGTATGCCGGCGTATCGACCGAATGGTCTGCATCTACTTCAGAATATGTCATTGAAGGAAGTTTAATCCATAAGCTACTGGAAGTTCGTTACCGCCAAATGCAATACACTCCGACCTTTCAGGAGCAATTGTACGATGGCAATCACATCCGGTGGAACAATCAATTTAATTTTATAGACTTGCAGCAATTGACTGCTGTGCTTAAGCTTCGTTATAAATCAATCAGCATTTCTCCTTCTGCTAAATGGATGCAGTATAAGAATTATGTGTACATGGATCAGTTTGCTCATCCCGCGCAATTCAACAATGACTTAGATGTTTGGTCCAGTAATTTGCATGTGGCCGTCAACAAACGTTTGTGGATCTTTGAAAATACGTTTCAATATAATTTCACTTCAGACGAAAATATCCTGAGAGTGCCTGAAACGATTAACCAGACACGCTTGTTGCTGCAAGGGTATTTGTTTAAGAAAGCAACCTTTATGCAAATAGGTGTAGATGTGTTTTTTAGATCGGCATGGGTGGGCAATCGTTACATGCCGGTGACGCAACAGTATTACCTCGGCAACGCTGCCAGTCCATTCAATCAACTGGAGTCTTATGCGTTGTTCGATGTGTTCCTGAACATGCAAGTAAAGACCGCCCGTTTTTTTGTAAAGATGGCATATATCAATCAGGGATTGGGTAGTAATGGTTATATGGTCACTCCCTATTATTCCGGGATGACGCGTACCTTTGAATTTGGTGTGAATTGGCAGTTTTTTGATTAGATGGAGCTATTCTCCAACTACTTGTTGAAACAATAGGTGCTGATAAGAACTGAATATTTTTGTATATTTGTAGGCTCAAATGATTCTTTTATCTCTTGAAAAAGCTTAAGAAATACGTTTTATACCCTTTATTGGGACTCGCATTGTTAATCGGTGTACTAGTATTGTTGTTCCGTTACCTCGTGATGTTCGATCCTCCCAAGGTTGAAAATAAGCAAAAGTATTTATCGCTAAAAAGAACCGAAGTAGGTGAGAATAAATACCTGTTAGGAAATAACTGGTTGAAAAAAGATTCTGCTTCGGGCATATGGATGGTTTACATAGAAGGCGAACCGTTTGAAAGGGGCGTCGTATATGGAAAGTTGTGCAAGGAACTGATGTACCAGCAGGAAGTGTACTTTGTGAATGAAATCAAACGTCAGGTTCCTTCTGAGTCTTACCTCAAGTTTTTGAAATACATGATTGCGTGGTTTAACCGTGACATGCATGAGTATGTGCCGATAGAATACCAACAGGAAATTTACGGAGAGTCTTTCGTTACTTCGGATGAATTTGAATTCATTGGTCCCGGTTATCATCGTATGTTGAACTACCATGCGGCACACGACATCGGACATGCTTTGCAAAATATGAATCTTGTTGGATGCACGGCTTATGCAGTGTGGGGAGAGAAAACGAACGGTAAATTGTTGGTGGGAAGAAATTTTGATTTTTACGCAGGAGAAGATTTTGCTAAAGAAAAATTGATTTCTATTGTGAAGCCGGATAAAGGTTACAAATACCTGAGCATTTCCTGGGCAGGATTAATAGGCGTTGTTTCAGGAATGAATGAAAAAGGATTGTCAGTAACACTGAATGCCGCCAAATCGGGTGTGCCAACCAGCGCTGCTACACCAGTATCCATCATAGCCAGAGAAGTCGTACAATACGCGCAAACGATAGGCGAGGCTTATGCTATTATCAATAAAAGAAAATCGTTTGTATCGGAATCATTTTTAGTCAGTTCAGCCATTGATTCCAATGTAGTGGTGATTGAGAAAACACCAGATACAACAACGATTTATCAGGTGAATAAAAAAGAACAACGCCTTATTTTGACTAATCATTTTCAATGCTCAGCTTTATATAACAATGAGTTGAACCAAGAGTATATCGCACAAGGTACTTCTACTTACCGTTACAAAAGGGTAGCAGAACTGATCGATTCGATACCTTATATCGGTGTCAACCAAATGGCGGAAATAGCGAGAGATAAGAGGGGAGTGAAAGGACAGAACATTGGTTTAGGAAATGAAAAAGCGGTGAATCAATTGCTGGCACATCATTCTATTTTATTTGCACCTTACGAACATAAAACATGGATTTCAGCCCCTCCTTATCAGTTGGGTAAGTACCTTTGTTTTCAATTGGATACCTTATTTGTTCATGCTCCGGGATTGAACGGATTGAAAGCTCCACTGTCTCTGACCACAGAAGACGTAGCCGCAGATGAATTTGGTTCGAGTGAAGCCTTTCAGTTTTTTGTTAAGCATAAAAAACTAGGCTTACGTATGGATGCTATTCTGCGTGGCAAATCAGACGAACGATTGACCGCTACTGAGCTTAATTTTTACCTGAAATCAAATCCTGATTATTTTTATACGTATAAACTATTGGGAGATTATTACGATAGAATACTCACCGATAAAGCCGCTGCAAAGAGCTACTATACCTTGGCTTTGACGAAAGAAATATCTTCTGAGCCAGAGCGCTTATCGATTGAAAAACGGCTTAAAGAACTTTACGACAAAAAGTGATCAAAGGCTTAGGGACTGATATCGTAGACGTAGAGCGCGTCAAGCAGAAAATAGAGAAGCGTTTTGGTTTTTTAGAGAAAGTATATTCCGCGCAGGAAATTGCCATTTGCGAACCCAAAGGACCATCGAAGTATGAAAGCTATGCAGGACGTTTTGCTGCTAAAGAAGCTTTTCTAAAGGCAGTAGGCATCAGCTGGATTGATGAATTTAATTTTAATGAAATAGAAGTGCTGAATGAAGCTTCCGGCAAACCTTATCTCAAGTTGAGCGGATCAGCACTGGAATGGGCAGAGTCAGGAGGAATCACAGCTATCCTGCTTTCTATTTCTCACACCAAAGCATATGCCACGGCAACGGTAATTTTAGAACATGAGTAATTCAACCATAGATCAAACGCCTTCGGCGACGTACACAAAATTGTTTAATGCTATCGAATACGCCGCCCTTCATTCTCCCTATTATAAAAAGAAATGGGCATCGATTGGTTTTGATTTTAATTCTTTCAAATCGATAGAAGATTTAAAGCGATTGCCTTTGACGACCAAAGATGATTTGCAAAAAGAAAACGAAGCTTTTTTAAGCGTCGATGCTTCTCAAATCATTGACTACAGCAGTACTTCAGGCACTTTGGGCAAACCGGTTTCTTTTCCATTGAGTCAAAAGGATTTGGAACGTTTGTCGCTCAATGAATACCTTTCATTGAAATCAACAGGTGTGAAAGCGGGTACAAAGATTTTGTTGACAACCACTCTGGATAAGCAATTCATGGCAGGTCTGGCTTACTTTTTAGGCGCACAAAAATTAGGGGCATCAGTTATTCGCTCTGGACCGGGACTTCCAGCCATGAAGTGGGAATCCATACAAAGCTTGAAACCGGAATACATGATCGCCGTTCCGTCTTTTGTGCTGAAGATGATTGATTATGCAAAGGACCAAGGAATCGATTATCAGTCGTCTTCGATAAACAAAATTCTGTGTATCGGAGAACCTATCCGTAATCCTGATTTTACAAATAATGTGTTGGGACAGCGTATACTCGAGCAATGGAATGTAAAATTGTACTCTACTTATGCTTCCACAGAAAAGGGAACAGCTTTTACCGAATGCGAAGAGGGAAAAGGCGGGCATGTACTAGAGGATCTCATCTATGTAGAACTATTAGATGATCAAGGCTATCCAGTTCCCGCAGGCGCAGAAGGAGAGGTCGTAGTCACTACATTTGGAGTGGAAGCTATGCCACTCGTTCGTTATAAGACAGGTGATATTGCCATTATGCATCATGAACCTTGTACTTGTGGTCAAAAAACGCCAAGATTAGGGCCAATTTTGGGTAGAAAACAGCAAATGATCAAATTTAAAGGCACAACAATTTTTCCACAAGCGGTCTTCGAAGTGCTCAATAAGCTGGATTTTATCGTGGATTACTATCTAAAAGCGAGTACAGATGAGATGATGTTGGATACATTAACTGTTTTTGTATGTACCCACAAAGACAAAGAAGTAGTTAAAAAACAGTTAGTTGAGCTCTTTAAGGCGGCCTTAAGAGTAACTCCGGACATTGTTTTTCAAACGATGGAAGAGCTTGGAAAAGTGAAATACAAATCTGAAAATAGAAAGCCTATTCTATTTTTAGATAATAGAACAAAATAGTAACTTTATGATCTTGTATTATTTTAAGAGGTCTCTAATCTGGTAGACTACCACTTTACACAAACGGAAGCAGAGCTGATTATTGTATAATCCTGGCATATTTTTATTGAAGCATAGTAAACGAACAAAGAATTGATTACGACAGAGGATAATAAGGTAACGTTTGATTTAGATGAGTTTTCGTTTGAGGATTTCGTAAAAGTTTGGAAGGGTAAAAAGCCGATGGAACTGTCTCCTGAAGTGGCCATCCGGATTAATGAAAGCCATGAGTATTTGCTGGAATTTGCTAAAAACAAAGTTATATACGGTATCAATACAGGTTTTGGACCGATGGCTCCCTATGTTATCGAAGATTCAAAAATCAAAGAATTACAATATAACCTGATCCGCAGTCACGCTGCAGGTACAGGTAAGATCATGGCTCCGGAAGATGTAAGAGCAGCATTGATGGCAAGATTAAGTTCATTGGCACAAGGCTATTCGGGTGTACACATCCAGGTCGTTGAAAACTTGTTGTTTTTTGTCAACAATGAAATCTATCCTGTCATCAGAGAACACGGCGGTGTAGGAGCGAGTGGTGACTTGGTGCAATTGGGACAAATTGCTTTGTCACTGATTGGAGAAGGTAAAGTAACCTGGCAGGGAAAGACTCTTCGCGCGTCAGAAGTATATGCACATTACAATGTAAAACCACTGGAAGTGAAATTGAGAGAAGGTATTGCTTTGATCAATGGTACGTCTACTATGACCGGTATTGGTTTGGCCAATATCTATAAAGCGTATAGATTGACTGAATGGTCTATCTTGCTTTCATCGATTATCAATGAATTGGCTCAAGCTTATTCTGATTATTTCTCTGTGTCTTTGAATAAAGTAAAGGCGCACGAAGGACAGCAAGAAGTAGCTGCTATTATCCGTGACTTACAAAAGTCTTCTTCTCGCATGCGCAATAGAGAAGATCACTTGTATAATAAAAGCGATTACAAAGCAGGCTTGATTGAAGATAAAGTGCAGGAGTATTACTCTGTGCGTTGTATCCCTCAAATCTTGGGTCCTGTACTGGATACCATTCATCAGGCGAAAAAAGTATTGATGCATGAATTCAATTCTGTCAACGATAATCCTGTAGTAGATAAAGAAGGAGGCAGTGTTTTCCACGGAGGTAATTTCCATGGAGATTATGTTTCTTTTGAAATGGATAAATTAAAGATTGCGGTGACGAAAATGACCATGTTGGCGGAAAGGCAATTGAACTTTTTGTTCAATCCTAAGCTTAATGGTTTCTTACCAGCTTTCATCAATGGCGGTCAATTAGGTTTTAACTTTGGTTTACAAGCGATACAGTTTACGGCTACTTCAACAACAGCAGAAAACCAAACCTTGTGTTTCCCAATGTATGCACACAGCATACCGACAAACAACGATAATCAGGACATCGTGAGTATGGGTACAAACTCCGCTTTGATGGCAAAAAAAGTAATTGAAAATGGTTACCAGGTGATCGGTATAGAATTGATGGCTGTTGTACAAGCGATCAAAGTACTGAATGCAAGAGAGCAAATGTCGGAAGCCGCGCGCGACTTGTACGATAAATGCATCGGTATTCTTCCTGACTTTTCTACGGATGCAGAATTGTCAGACCACATCGATACATTTGTGGAATATGTTCAGAATGAAAATTTATCAATCATAAAATAGTTTTTTTAATGGAAGGCAAATTTGCTTTAGTAACCGGAGGATCAAGAGGGATAGGCAGAGAAGTCTGTTTGGAATTAGCTGAAATGGGATTTGACATTTTGGTCAATTACCAAGGCAATAAAACAGAAGCGGATAAGACGGTAGTGTTAATTCAGGAGAAAGGTCGTCAGGCCGAAGCGATACAATTCAATGTAGCCGTAGGAGCAGAAGTGGAAGGCAAATTGACAGCCTGGAAAGTTGCCAATCCCAAAGCGACGATTGAAGTATTGGTAAACAATGCCGGAATCAGAAAAGACAACCTGTTTTTCTGGATGTCGGACGAAGAGTGGGATAGTGTATTGGACGTAAGTTTGAGAGGATTTTATAATGTGACCAAGTTCATCGTGAAAGACATGCTTTCTATGAAACGCGGAAATATTGTGAATGTCGTGTCTCTTTCCGGAATCAAAGGTATGCCGGGTCAGGTGAATTATTCAGCCGCGAAAGGTGCAGTGATAGCCGCCACTAAATCGTTGGCGCAGGAAGTGGGAAGAAGAGGTATACGCGTCAATGCGGTTGCTCCTGGGTTCATCGCAACTGATATGACTGAAAATATCAATGAAGCGGAATTTAAAAAAATGATTCCTCTCAATAGGTTCGGAGAAGCAAAAGAAGTATCTTCTGTAGTTGGATTTTTAGTATCGCCTAAGGCCGCATACATCACAGGAGAAGTAATTTCGATTAACGGAGGGTTGTATACATAGTACAAGATGAAAAGAGTAGTCATAACAGGTATCGGTATATATTCTTGCTTGGGAAAAAATCTGGAAGAGGTTACCGCGTCTCTTCGTACAGGTAAATCAGGTATAGGATTTTTACAGTCCAGAAAGGACATGGGCTATAGATCCGGTTTATCAGGTATTCTAGAAATGCCTAACCTTAAAGGAATCATTGATAGAAGAGCCAGGGTATCCATGCCAGAACAGGCATTGTATGCCTATGTCTCTACTCAGGAGGCATTGAAAAATGCCAGACTGGATATGGATTTTTTAGAAAAAAACGAAACGGGTATTTTGTTTGGAAACGATAGTTCCGCTCAACCTGTAATAGCTGCTATTGATTTAATCAGGGCTAAAAAGGATACCACTTTACTAGGTTCCGGCTCTGTGTTTCAATCCATGAATTCTACAGTAACCATGAATCTTGCTACTTTATTTAAATTAAAGGGCATCAACATGACGATCAGCGCGGCTTGTGCCAGCGGATCTCATGCAATAGGTTTAGGAGCAATGTTCATCCGCATGGGCTTGCAAGAGCGCGTGATTTGCGGTGGCGCTCAGGAAGTCAACGATATGGTATATGGTAGTTTTGATGGTATAGGTGCATTTTCTATCAATGAAAGTGATCCCACGAAAGCCTCAAGACCATTTGATAAAAATAGAGACGGATTGGTGCCAAGCGGTGGTGCAGCTACTCTAGTATTGGAAAGTTATGAGTCTGCCATAAAACGCGGTGCTCCTATTCTGGCAGAAATATTGGGTTATGGATTTTCTTCTAACGGAGATCATATCATCGTACCAAGCGCAGAAGGACCTGGACGATCTTTGGCTATGGCCTTGAAAGAATCAGGTATTCTTGCCAAAGATGTTGATTACATCAATGCACATGCTACTTCTACTCCTGTGGGGGACGATGCGGAAGCTAGAGCGATCTACAGTGTATTTGGCGAGTGCAAAACACCGGTAAGCTCAACCAAGTCTATGACGGGTCATGAGTGCTGGATGGCTGGAGCGAGCGAAGTGGTGTATTCTATGCTTATGATGCAGAATAGCTTTATAGCGCCAAACATCAATTTTGAGACTCCGGATGCAGAATCTGCAAAATTGAACATTATCACTAAGCCGGTTGAGCAAAAAATTGATATCTTTGCCTCTAATTCCTTTGGCTTTGGAGGTACAAACTCCACTCTTGTATTAAAAAAGTATTAATAGCCAATAATTTACAACTATGACCAAATCAGAGATTATTGATAAAACCAACGAATTCCTGGTAGAAGAATTCGAAGTAGATGCGGACAAGATTGTTCCTACAGCAATATTGAAAGATACTTTAGAGCTTGACAGTTTAGATTACGTTGATTTGGTTGTTATCATTGAATCTACATTTGGCTTTAAAGTAGTAGCGGACGATTTTACAAATGTTAATACCTTCCAAGATTTCTACGACTTGATCGAAAGAAAAGTAGGAGAGAAAGAAGTCGCTTAATGTCATCAAATAATTGGGAAGGTAAATCCAAGGGATCAGCTTTAGGGTATAAAATATTCATCTATACACTAAAGTTTCTGGGCGTTGGATTTGCTTATTTTTTATTAAGATTTGTCTCTCTGTATTACGTTTTCTTTTCCTGGAAAAGTAATAAGCCCCTTAAATTTTACTATCAAAAAGTATTAGCCGTCAGCTCTATTCGCACGTGGTGGCTGGTGTATCAGAACTATTATAACTTCGGTCAAACCTTGCTGGACAAAATCGTAGTAATGGCGGGTATCAAGACCAAGTTTTCCTTCGATTTTGAAAATGAATTTCATCTCCGTGAAATGGCTGAACACGGCAAAGGAGGAATTCTAATTTCCGCTCACATCGGCAACTGGGAAATCGCGGGACACCTCTTGGAGCGCATTCAGCAACGCATCAACATCGTGATGTATGATGCTGAGCATGAGAAAATCAAAGCGGCAATATCTAATGTCGTCAAGGAAAAAAACTTCAACATCATCGTTGTCAACGAACAGAATTTTTCTCACATCTATGCCATTTCAGAAGCCTTAGATCGTAATGAAATCATCTGTATACACGGTGATCGTTTTGTAGAAGGAAGCAAAAGTGTCATCAAACCGTTCTTCGGGAAACCTGCTGAGTTCCCCCTCGGACCGTACTTCTTGGCTGTACAATACAATGTGCCGGTCTATTTTGTGTATGCCATGAAAGATACATCTACGCATTATCACTTGTTTGCCTATGCTCCGAAAAGCGGATGGAATCAAGGGAAAAATAAAAGAGAAAGAGCTGAAATTTTGTTGGAAGAATATATTGTGAACTTGGAAAAAATGCTCTTGAAATATCCGACTCAGTGGTATAACTTCTATAAGTTCTGGAAATAAAGAATAAGTGGTCAATGTTCAGTTGTCCGCGATCAGTTAAAAGTAGTAATATTGTATAAAAAGAAAGGAGAGCAATTGCTCTCCTTTCTTTTTATACTGATCAATGACAACTAGACTCTGATTAGCTATTTTATTTCGTTTGCAGCCTAATCACTTCCGACAAAGTCTTCAATAATTTATCGTGTTTCTTTACAAAAGGATTACTTTCATCCCATACATACCCCGACAATACAGAGCAGATCTGGTTTTTAAATTCAGGTTGAATATTGGTAGCAAAGAAAATATCCTGAAGTGAACCATCATACCAACCCATGACATAAGAACGGAAAACATTCACGCCTCTTAGTGTCGGTACCATGAAATCTTGTTCCCAATCGTAGGCTTCGCCTTTTAGTTTTTTAATGACAATGTTTGCCGCTTTTTCTCCTGAAACGACCGCCAATGTTACTCCGGATGAGAAGATCGGATCAAGGAATTCTGTTACGTTTCCGGTCAATACAAATCCTTCTCCATAGAATTTATCTGTCGTCACAGACCAACCTTCAATGGTTTTTGGAGTAAATACGAATTTTTGTCCGGCAAAGCGTTCTTTCAAATAAGGATCAGATTGAATCATGTTCCATAATTGCTCTTCCATATTGGCCCCTTCAAATCCTTTGAAGAATTCAGGGTCTCCTACAAAACCCAGAGAAGTGTTGCCATTAGAAAAAGGAATCAACCAAACCCAAACGTCCTGCTTTACTACAACTACTACAATACGATGCGGTTCTTCATATTTTAAACGGTTGCTATCAGAAATATGAGCGAATACCGTTTTACGCATCGGTAGGTTAGATGGCTTGTCCAGGTTGAATAGACGAGGAATAACTCTTCCATATCCGCTGGAATCAACTATGAATTTAGCATTGACCAGCATGGCGTTGCCGTCTTTATCTGTAATGGTAGTGATAGAATCAGATCCCTTGAATTCAATACCTGTTACGGTATGTTCAAACAGAATTTCTACACCTTTCTTTTGAAGTTCCTGGGAAATGGCCAGGTCAAAATCGGCTCTTGGTACTTGCCAGGTCCAATTCCAGCCTTTGGTAAATTGGTCCGAGAAATTGAAATCGCAAACTTCATTGTTACGGACAAACTTTGCTCCGAATTTCTCCTGAAAGCCTTTTTGTTTCAAGGCGTCCACAAATCCAGCTCTTTCCAGAGTTTCCATAGACCGTGGAAGCAAGCTTTCTCCAATGACAAAACGAGGAAATTTTTCTTTTTCGACAACCAGAACCTTCAGGCCGCTTTGGTGTAGAATAGAAGCAGATACGCAACCGGATGGTCCTGCTCCGATAACTAAGACATCAATGTCTATTGATCTCATAAACTATATGGGCTAAACTTAACACAAAGGTAAACTAAAAAAAGCGATTCAAAGCAGTAACTATTTATGATTTTTATCAACGAATGGGTGTTCCACAACGCATTTTTGGGTATTTTTATTTCTTGATTCAAAAAGCATTGGTATTAGCGATATGAGTATTGAAAACTTAGAATTGACGGCCCCATTAGTACAAGGAAAAGATCGCATAGTCAAATATCTTCCACAACGTGATCCATTTGTAATGGTTGAATCCTTATGGCTCAATGACGATAGCACCACAGTCACGAGTTTAACAATTGAGTTGGAAAATTGTTTGACGGAAAATGGCTTTTTTACAGAATCAGGTTTGCTTGAAAATATGGCGCAAACGGCTGCGGTAAGAGTCGGTTACGGTTTTATTGAAGCAGGCCTGGAAGTACCTGTAGGTTTTATCACTGCCATCAAAGACCTGAAAGTGCATGCTTATCCAAAAGTTGGAGACTTGATCTATACAGAAGCAGAACATGTCAACGATGTCATGAATTTTTCTATCGTGAAGGGAAGAGTGTATGTCAATCAACAACTCATGGCGGAAGCTGAAGTAAGAGTATTTATAAATAAATAACCATCGACGCGTGAGGGATAGTAGCGAAAAGCCCACAGTGAGGCATTAGGTGTAATCATGCTATCATTTATGATCCGAGCGAGGACTTGTAGCGGATAGCCCGGCCCGCAGGGACAAGCCCTAAAACTTATTCTTACGAATCATATTATAAAAACATTAAACATTAAATTTTCAAATAACAACGCGTGTTAAAGTCTGAAAAAGAAGTTACCGTAAGGTTCAATGAAGTAGATAGCCTGGCCATTGTGTGGCATGGGCATTACGTGACGTATTTTGAAGACGGCCGTGAAGACTTTGGTTTGAAACACGGATTGGATTATTTAAAAATATATGCCGAGGGCTATCTGGTGCCTATCGTAAGTGTCAAGATTGATTATAAAAAAACATTGGCTTACGGAGATACCATGATCGTGGAAACGATCTTAAAAGAAACACCTGCTGCTAAAATTATTTTTCAATTCAACATCTACAAGAAAAAAGAAGAGGGAAGAGAATTGGTGGCTACAGGAGAAACTATACAGGTATTCCTGGATAAGCAGTTTGCCTTGCAGTTATACTGCCCACCTTTTTATGAAGAGTGGAAACAAAAAATGAATATAGGTAAGTAATGCAAAAGCCTGTATACATAGTCAATGATCACATTTTGTCAGCTATTGGTGCTTCCACCGAGAGCAATTGGGAAAATGTATTAAAAGAAAAGAGCGGGATCTCTTTGATCGATCCTTTGTTTCCTTCTGATCAACCGATTTATGGTTCACAATTGAAAGAGTATGAAACCATAAATCCTGCGGCTACGAAATTGGAAAACATGTTTTTGTATTCCATACAAGAATTGTTGCGTCAAACAAACATCAAATCATCCAATGATCGTTTGATGTTGTTTGTCTCGACGACAAAAGGAAATATTGACCTGTTACAGGATAAGAATAATAAAGCAGCAGACCGTATTCATCTGGCGGCTATGGCAATTTTCATACAACAGGAGCTGGGCTTAAAGCATACTCCTGTAGTCATCTCTAATGCTTGTATTTCAGGTGTGCTGGCGATACAAACAGCGGCCTTGTACATCAAGCATGGTTTTATCGATCATGCTATTGTGTCAGGAGGTGACTTGTTTTCGCGGTTTACTTTATCTGGTTTTTATTCGTTTAAAGCGCTAAGTACCGGTATTTGCAGGCCGTTTGATAAAACACGCGACGGCATAAACCTTGGCGAGGGCATAGGTTCAGTGTTGCTTAGCAACGATCCGACAGAGGTGCAGGGAGCTTATGCGGTGGAAGTGACTGGTTACGGTTCATCTAACGATGCCAATCATATCTCCGGCCCTTCCAGAGATGGAAGCGGCTTATCGCTGGCCGTTCAAAAAGCATTGAAGCATACCGATGTGAAAGCCATTGATTTCATCAATGCACATGGTACTGCTACG
>JACMQM010000033.1 GCA_014376985.1 Cytophagaceae bacterium
CATTGCTTCTTTTGCAGACTCCGCAGTGAAGACATTAAACGTCCTTCTAAAGGAAGCTTTGAAAGCATTGAGATTGTGCACTTCATCATCAACATATAATATGTTTATAAAATGTTTATCCATAGAAAAATCTTATTACGCTAAAATGGTAAAATACCTTCGTTTACCGTAATTATTTGGTAAATATACTTATTTTTGGAATTGAATGATACCCGATTGCTAAACACACATACATACAAAATGTTACAACTTCAAAATCTGAATGCAGAAGACAATTTTTCTGTAGAGCCCTTGTTTTTTAGAATTTATCTGGAGTCGGATAAGGAGAAATTAGAGTCTCTATTGATTCAGAAGCCGTTTATTAAGATCCATGATGAAATAAGTACGCAACTAGACGATCTCATAAAATCAAAGCATCCGAAACGTAAACCTGAGCCTGCTGAACTCGAAATATTGAAGGCTAAGCATATAGGAAACTTGTCTATGCAAGATTACGGAGTGTGGGTGTATTATCCTTGGTCGGACAGATTGGTACACATACTTGACGAGGAGGAATATATTGAGGTTAGAACGAATAGAAACATCTACAAAATTACCCGAGAAGAGCGTGACCTTTTGGGCAAGCAAAAAATTGGGGTTGTAGGTTTATCAGTGGGCCAATCGATCTCGATTACAATGGCTATGGAAAGGAGTTTCGGCGAAATAAGACTAGCTGATTTCGACGTTCTGGAGCTCACAAATATCAATAGGATTAGGACAGGCGTACACAACCTTGGGGTTCCAAAGGTTACAATAGTTGCCCGCGAAATTAAGGAGATTGACCCTTATCTAAAAGTTACATGTTTTTATGATGGATTAACAGAGGAGAACATGCATCGCTATTTCACTGAAGGGGGCAACCTTGACATTGTTGTGGATGAATGCGATAGTTTGGATATCAAAATTCAACTTAGAGGATTAGCTAAACCATTAGGCATACCCGTGGTGATGGATACTAGTGATAGGGGAACACTAGACGTGGAGCGTTTTGACCTTGAACCCGAGCGTCCTATTCTTCATGGATTAATTGATCATTTGGACTATAGTCAAGTCAAACATTTAAAAACTAATGAGGAAAAAGTACCGTTTCTCCTGGCAATGATCGGGATTGACACTGTATCGACTAGATTAAAGGCCTCCATGATAGAAGTTGGTCAGACTATTACGACCTGGCCTCAATTAGCCTCTGCGGTAACTTTAGGTGGCGCATTAGGAGCGGATGTGTGTAGAAGAATTTCTTTAGGGCAGTATCATGAATCTGGCAGATACTGGATTGATATGGCTGATTTGATTAAGGACAAGGAGCCTAAACTTGACAATGAATATGCGGTAAAGGATTACGATGCTAAAGAACTTACCTTACCAGAAATGGAGCGGGCAACAAACATAGTTATTAATGAAACGATCGACCTAAGCAATGATCAAATAAAAGAATTGGTCTCTTTAGCAGTACTGGCACCTTCGTCGGGAAATAATCAACCATGGAAATGGTTTGCTAACAAAGGAAAACTATTCTTGTTTCACGATGAAAAACATTCAGTATCTTGGGGAGACTTTGATAATATCACTTCCAATATTTCTTTTGGAGCGACAATTGAGACGCTAAAAATAGCTGCTATCAAAATGGGCTTTGCGGTAGAACCTATTTATTTTCCCAATAAAGAAAACAGAAGGTTGATTGCTGCTTTCAATTTTATCGAAGCCTCTTCAGCAGTATATGCTAGTGATCTTTCTAGCGCTATTGGTTTTAGGACGACGAATAGAAAGGCAGGAACTGGTAAAAAAATTGACGAAAAGGTGACGGCTTCTTTAAAAGAAATAGTCAAGCTTGGCGATTCAGAATCGAACATAGACATCATAGAAAACAAAGATCAAATTATAAAAATAGCAGATATTGTTTCAAAAGTAGAAAGAATCAGATTTCTTTATCCGCAGGGTCACCATGACTTTTACACCAAAGAGATTCGGTGGAATGATGTTGATGTAAACCAAACAAAAGACGGTTTGGATATCAAGAGCCTCGAATTATCTGAATCCGATAAAACAGGATTAATTGTTGCTTCGGAACCCGGTGTTATTAAACTATTAAACAAATGGGGCGGTGGAGCTGCTTTTGAAAAGCTTTCAAATAAAGCAATCATCTCTTCTTCGGGAATTGGATTGATTACTATGCCCAACTATGATCAAGAAAGCTTTATTAAAGGAGGAGAGGCTGTACAGCGTGTTTGGCTTAAGGCCAACATACAAGGCCTAACTTTTCACCCCATTTCAGCGCCATTATTCCTTTTCGCTAGATTAAATCATGGAAACTCCGAAGAATTAACTGAACCAATGATGGTGGAACTTACAGAATTACAGCGTTCTTTGAAGGAAATTTTTCCAGTTTTAGATGAAAGACAGGGTATATTTATGTTTAGGCTGTCTTACGCCGATGATGCTTCTGTAAGGTCTGTTCGCAGATCTTTGGATGAAACCTTAATTTTCAACTAGCAATATGAAAATAGAGCTTAGGTTTCGTTCATTTACAGCGATTAAAGATCCTGAAACCTGCGAAAAATATTTAGATGGTCATGTTCAAGTTCTAAAAGATTATGGCATTACTAACATCACGACAAATAACCGTCAATGGATGTCGTTGCCCAATGTGCATGGAATTGTAGCTGAGACTGAGGCAGGAGAGGTTGTTGGTGGTGTGCGCGTACATATTGCCGACGGTATACATCCATTACCTGTAGAGAAGGCAGTTGGTTCAATGGACCCCAATGTATTCAAGATTATAAATGAATATTTTGATGAAGGCACGGGTGAACTTTGTGGTCTTTGGAACGCAAAGAGTGTTGCAGGAATAGGAATAAGCATCCTTTTGGTAAGAGCAGGCATTGCCATAGTAAACCAGATCAGGCTCGCATCACTCTTTACCATATGCGCAGATTATACTTTACCGATGGTTAGAAAGGTTGGATTCGTAGTGGAAGACGGACTTGGAAAAGATGGTGAATTTGTTTATCCAAATGATAGTTATATAGCAAGAGTATTAAGAAAAATGAATGCTGAAACCTTGGAGACCGCAGACGAGTATGACAGAAACCGAATATTCGATCTTCGTGACAACCCTACTCAACTTACAGTTGAAACAGGACCAAAGGGAGATGTTTTAATTGATTACCAACTGGTTATACCCAAATATGAAGATTAAATTATCTAACTGTTTTCTACTAGCTCTCGTAATCAATTTATTAATTACATCTAATGTACAGGCTCAAGCACCTCTGCAAGTAAAAAAAGGGATTTTAGAACGCAACTTTGGCAAAAAGATATTTGTTTACGCAGATACCAGTAAATCTTTTGGTATCAAAGAGGCGCTGAAAGAAAAGAACTTTGTGCAGGCTACTACTTCAGTACCGAATCTTGGGGTATCAGATAAAAGTTACTGGCTAAGATTTCCGGTAGTTAATATAAGTGGAAATACTGATGTGATGTTACAACTACAACTACCAACTATTGACTTTGTAGATTTTTATCTCGTTAATGATAAAAGTGAAGTGGTAAGTGTTGAACATACTGGCGATAGATTAAAGTATTCGTCCAGAAAATTTGATAATCCAATTTATAGCTTCAAATTCGGGATGAAACCCTCTGAACCCTATCAAGTATTTTTAAATATCCGTGGAGGTGAGCAACTGCAAGCACCTTTGATTTTGGGGAATACGGAGACCTTTATTCCAGAATTTAAAAGTTCATTTTTGATATTTGGGTTCTATATGGGGGTTGTTTCAGTGATGTTTATTTATAACCTGTTTCTATACGTATCGACCAAAGATAAAAGTTACTTATATTACATCATTTACATTTTCGTTATCTCCCTGACCCAGGCAAATTTCCAGGGCTATGCATTTAAGTTTGTTTGGCCGAATAACTTGTGGATGTCTACCTATGCAGTTTATATACTAAGCTCATTAGCAGCCATGACGGCTATAGAATTTATGAAACAATTCCTTCATACTGCCTATTATGTCCCAAAACTGCACAGGCTTTTAAATATATTCTATATTCCATATATCCTCGCACTTGTGGCGGCATTTAGCGGTTACTTAAATACCGGGTATCAAACTATCCAGGTAACTGCTGTATTGGCAGCTGTATACATGCTGATTATTGCATTTAGAGTCTATGCACTTGGATATAACCCAGCTAAGTTCTTCCTTCTTGCATGGAGTGTATTTTTAATTGGAGTGTGCATTTTTGTCTTAAAGGACTATAATATATTGCCTTACAATACATTCACTTACAACATGATGCCTTTCGGTTCTGCATTAGAAGTTACCTTACTATCTTTTGCTTTGGCAGATAAGATAAACACCTTTAAGAAAGAGAAGGAGGAATCGCAGGCTGAAGCACTTCGTGTAATCGTAGAGAACGAGAAATTAGTTCGTGAACAAAACGTTGTGTTGGAAATTAAAGTAAAGGAACGGACGGAAGAATTGGAGCTTGTGCTCACCAATTTAAAGGAAGCTCAAAGCCAGTTGGTAGATTCAGAAAAGATGGCAGGTCTTGGTCAACTTACTGCGGGTATTGCACATGAAATTAATAATCCGATAAACTTCGTTACATCTAACATCAAACCTCTAGAACTTGATATTCTCGATCTCGAGGCAGTGATTACAATGTATGAAGAGCTGGATCCTCAAGCTGAAATGCAACCACAGATTACAAAAATAGAATCTTTCAAGAAACAGATAGATCTTGTTTTTGTTAGAGAGGAGATTAAATCATTACTCTCCGGGATCGGTGAGGGAGCAAGACGAACTGCAGAAATTATTCGAAGTCTAAAAAACTTTAGTCGCCTTGACGAAAACGATACTAAACCAGTTGATTTGAATGAAGGGATTGCCTCCACCCTTGTGTTGGTTAAAAACACCTTTCCTGATCACTTGCAAGTAGTAAAGGAATTTGCTGAACTCCCACTGGTAGAATGTCTGCCTGGAAAGATTAATCAGGTTTTCATGAATTTAATTACCAATGCAGTTCACGCCATCAAGTCTAAAGAACC
>JACMQM010000285.1 GCA_014376985.1 Cytophagaceae bacterium
AAAATCTCAATCCTCTTTTCAATCGGAGGATGTGTCGCGAACAGCGATCCGAAAAAATCCTTTTTTGCTAATTGGGGATTATGCATAAACAGTTGAGCCACGTCGCGACGTTCTACCGCTTCTATATAAGGATCGTCCGATACTTTTTTCAAAGCCGAAGCCAGAGCATAGGGTCTCTTGGTCATTTCCGCCGCACCGGCATCGGCCAGGTATTCGCGTTTTCTGGAAATGGCAAAATGTAAAAGTTGTGCAATGACATAGGCTAAAATACCGACTACCACTGCAACGATCATCATGAAGAAATTTGATTTCCCATCGTCGTCGTCGTCACTTCCAAAGAAACGAAGGTTGCGGAAAAGCATCTCTGAAATAAAAGCAAAAATGCCGACAAAAATAATCGACACAATCAGCAAGCGCACATCGCGGTTGATGATATGAGAAAGTTCATGTGCAATGACACCTTCCAATTCCTCGTCGTTAAGTTTTTCAATGATGCCTTTTGAAAGTGTGATGCTAAATGTTTCCTGATTGATACCGCTGGCAAATGCATTGAGCGAATCGTCGTCGATGACATTGAGTTTGGGCATGGGAATGCCTTGCGAAATGCAAAGATTTTCAAGCAGGTTATATACCCGTGTATTTTCTTTTCTAGACAAAGGTCTGGAAGCTGTTGCCTTCTGAATGAGTTGACTGTTCATGAAATAAGCAATCACAAACCAAACCACACAAGCCACCAGCAAAAAAAAAGCAAGCTGCGCCGAGCGCGTGATGAAAACCGTCAACACTATTAAAAGCAAAGGAAACAAAAGCAACAACAACAGCGTCTTGCGGTTGTTGCTTCGAATTTGTTGTTGTATTCCTATATAAGCCACAGGCTAAATTTTTATTATAAGTTATTGCTAATTTAACGAAAAGCCTGGTGCGGTGGGCGTCCAGGAAATGAGCGAATGTCTGTAGACATTCTTACGAATTAACTTTGCGCACTATAAAGAACCATAATGTCTGCAGACATTGCTTTTGGTGGCGCCCTTTTCTTTTGGGAGAGCAAATGAAAAGTAAGAGGATGGTATGAAACTATTTGCTTATCCTATTGTCAAACCCCGAGCGGGACGCTCTATAATATTTTAGGTACAAGCGAAACGCTTGCACCAGCGTTAATTAATTAAAACTGATTTTCGGCGGCTCTTCCATCGTCGCTCTCTTCTCCACACCCAAATCATACATCGCTTCTTTCTTAAATCCATAACGCGCAGCAATGATACTATTGGGAAAAGATTCTATCGAAGTATTCAATTCTTTGGTTGCCGCATTGAAGAAACGACGTACGGCAGCCAGCTTGTTTTCGATGTCACCAATCTCTTGCTGGAGGTGCATAAAGTTTGTATTGGCTTTCAAATCCGGGTACGCTTCTACTGTCAATCTTAATCCCTGCAAAGCAGAAGTCAGCTGACTGTCTGATTTTATTTTTTCTTCGATCGTACCGGCAGTCATTACACTGTTGCGAGCAGCGATGACATCCAACAATGTTTTACTTTCGTGCCCGGCATAGCCTTTTACTGTTTCTACTAATTGAGGAATTAAGTCACTGCGTTGTTTCAACTGTACATCAATATCAGCAAACGCTTGTTCTCTGCGGTTGCGCAAACTAACCAGAGAATTATAAATACCGATCAGCCAAAATACAACCAAAGCGGCAAGGATGAGAAGAACCAAAAGGAATAACATGTGTGTATTGTTTAAGTGATTTGTTTATTAGCGGTCGTTAGATTCGTTTGTCAAACCAGGGTTTAACTCGGGTTAATATACTCGATATTTATATAAAACCCTTTTGCAAAGCATTAATCCTTTTATGCAAAGAATGAATGGCTTTGACTTTTTTAAATGTGCTGCTTTTGACGCAGATTTGACTCATACTATGAAGTCGTTTTTCTATGAGGTTTATTGTGATGCTCTTGCTGATTTTTTCTTGTTCGATGGGCTTCGGCCAAAGGCATTATAAAGTCATCGCCTATATTTCAGGCGACAGCCTGATCGCTCCGGAAACTATTGACGTTAAAAAGATCACACACATTCATTATACTTTCGCCTCTGTTTCAAAAGGAGCAATCGTGGCCGGAATAAACGACTCTATCAATTTACTGCAGCTGAATAGCCTGAAAGTGATTCGTCCCAAGCTGAAAGTCTTAATTGCTGTAGGCGGGGAAAACGGTTCTGCAGGTTTTTCCGAAGCAGTAACCAGCGACAGCAGCCGGATGAAATTTGCTGAATCCATTTTAGTCTATATAAAAAAATACCAACTCGACGGAGTAGAAATGCATTGGGAACTAAAACCCCGTGGAATGTTTGGAAATGCTTTCAATTCAAAGGATCAGGAAAATCTGGTTTTGCTGTTGCAGGTGTTGCGCGAAAAGCTGGATGCACAGAGCAAAGCGGATGGAAGAAAAAAGAAGAGCAACTATTTACTCAGCATGACGGGCAGCAGCAAACGTCAGTATTTATTCCGTTCCAAACTGAATGTCGCTCATCAATACCTGGATTACATTACCCTTCAGACCTTTGACTACAAAGTGCAAATATTAAATGCCGGTGGTATTTCAAGTACATTGGTTAGCAGTCATCAAAGCAATTTATATCCTTCACGTTACGATTCCTGGTTTCGGTTTTCAGTAGACAAAACGGTGAAGGAATACATTAACCACAACATTCCTTCCCGCAAACTGGTGATGGGCTTTCCCTTTTATGGACAAGGCTGGAACAATACCTACGAAGATTACAGCGGTTTATACCAATGGGCAGAAAGTAAAATCACCGATGACTTGTCGTACAAAAACATTGTCGCACATTATGTCGGTCAGCCAGATTACCAGAAACTGTGGGACAAACAAGCGAAGGCGCGTTACCTGTACAATAAGAAAAATGGTGTGTTCCTTTCTTACGATGATAAAAAAACCATCCGTAAAAAAACGTTGTACATCCGCAGGCATCGTATGGGCGGCGCTGTGTTTGGAGATTATAGACAAGACGATGGCACGTTATTGAAACCCATGAAAAACGGATTGCGGTATTTTCGTTTGCCTTTTATTTTATTCTAGTAAACGAAGTATCTCTTCTTAAGTCCATTGTTGTATGATGATTTCAGAGAGCAATACGATTTGTTGCTTAAAAACTGATGATGGCAATCTAAAACATTCATTCACTACGTTTGTTACTAACCTATCGGAACAAGAAGTGAAATCTAAAAACCAGTTTTAGTCGATACTGAGCTACTGTTTATCCAAATAGCGCAGCTTTTTCCTTTGTTCCACGTATATGAGGTGGTAAATGAGTCAAAAATCAGAATATAATAGTTTTTTTCTTGGGAAAGCGTTTAAAAGGCTGCAGCAGAATTCCCTTGCTTACCATCGGGTAGGTTGTTGGTTGGCCATTGCTATTAATCCTATTTTTGCCTTAAGTGACTATTTCAATTTTCCCAACTACTGGCTGCAATCTCTTTTGATCAGACTCTGTGTTTCGCTGTTGGTTTTCGTGGCACTTATTTTTCAAAAACTGCTTCGTATCAATTCTTCTGTTCTGGTTGCTATTCCTTTAATCCTTATTTCTTTTCAAAATGCACACATGTATGAGTTCGCGCAGGAAAAAGATTTGCTGGGTCAACACCTCAATTACATGGCCTTGTTCATTGGCGCATCTTTGTTTATTCTTTGGCGTTGGTACTATTCTGCTGTAGCCGTTGTTGTTTCGGCGATTGCTACT
>JACMQM010000286.1 GCA_014376985.1 Cytophagaceae bacterium
ATTGTCATTCAGTAGAATACGCCAACTGAGAAACAGCATGATTTTTCAATTCGAACAAGCTCGAGTAGAAGTTGGATTAAACCCCAATGCAGAAGTGAGCATTCGCTTGCACAATGGAATGGTATTGCAAGCTCCTGTACAAACAATGGATGGGGAAGTATTTAAAATCAAAGATGCTTTTAATGCGCAGCTTACCGATTTTGCAGAATCAATCATCAATAAAAGACCCTCTCGTGTAAGTGGAGAAGACGGTCTGCCTTCCATACAATTGGTTGAACAGTGTTTCGATTCACGTAAATCAATTCAGGAACATCAACCCTCATTTTAACATGGACTCAACATTATTTAAACAGTTCGATAATAAAATTATTTTTATTACAGGGGCCACCGGCTTTATCGGTGGTCGCCTGGTAGAACTGTTGGCGGAAAATACCAATGCGAAAATTAAAGTTTTGGTAAGAGATTATGGAAAGGCCATGCGTATTGGTCGCTATTCAATTGAATTGATAGGTGGAGATTTAAACGATGAATCGGTCATTCAGCAAGCAGTACAGCATTGTGACTATGTATTTCATTGTGCTTATGGTAACAAAGGCAGTGCAGAATCCCGTCACAAGGTGAACGTAGATGGAACGTTAAATTTGCTAATCGCCTCCAAAGCTTCGAATGTGAAGGCATTAATATTTTTAAGTACAGTGAGTGTATATGGCTTAGTGAACAGTGAGTATTTGAACGAAAACGAAACTTCCAATCCTCTGAAAAATGATGCATACGCAAGCAGTAAACTCGAAGCAGAACGATTAGTTCTTGATTTTTCAATCAAAAATAAATTTCATGGAGTGGTGCTTCAACCTACAGCTGTTTATGGACCTTGGGCGCCTTCCTATGTATTGAGACCATTAGCAAGTTTGAAAACACATGTGTTTCCTCTGATCAATGGAGGTCAGGGTATTTGTAATGCTGTATATGTAGACGATGTATGTCAGGCTATGTTAAAAGCGGCTATTACCTTGAAAGCCTCAGGCAATAAGTACCTGATCAACGGACCGATTCATTTTACCTGGAAGGAGTTTTATAATGCTTTAGCGGCGATGGTTCCGGGTTCTGAGCTGATAAGTGTAGAGGCCAAAGAGATGAAAAAAAGATATCGGGCTTCTGTAAAGAAAAAACCAGTCTATAAAATCATGTTCCGTTTATTAAAACTCAATAAGGACATGTTTCGCGAATTATTACAGTATAAACTGTTTTCTGAGCTGGCTGTTTTTGCAATAAAGCATTTACCGGATAAAATAGTAAGCAAATTGCGTGGGAGCAGTGCTTCCGCTCTTTCAAAGAAGGCTGTTAAACCAATTCTTCTGTTAGATCCGGATTCGGTTGATTTTTTTGATGCACAAACCAAAATTAGCTCGGCAAAAGCCATGAAAGAATTAAATTATACACCAGAATTTGATTCTCAAAAAAGTTTTAGTCAAATAAAACAATGGGCTTCATGGTATTATAGTAATACCTAACATACTTATAACAGTCATAGATCCCCTGTGTTTCAGGGCCAATGGTTCTTTAAATTACAATGTCATGATTTTTTTGGAAATTAAAGTTGTAACTATTATTTTTGCTTTTGTGTTTAATACAAAGTAAGTGATTTTTAGCTCATTGACTTGTTAGTCGACTGATCTGTACAATTAAACGAAATGTAAAATCCATTTTGAAATTCACAGCGTACATACCATCATATCTATTATTTTTGAACTATGAAAATATTTACATATACCTTATTCCTATTCGTTTCATTGATTTCAACAGCTTTTGCAACTGCTCCAAGTAGTGCCTCAAGCGGCTTGAATTATACCAATATAACGGCAAGTCAAATGACACTTAATTGGACCAGTGGTAACGGAACAACAAGAGTTGTAGTCGCTAATCAAGGATCGGCTGTTTCATTCACTCCAACGGATGGAGTAGATTATGCTTCTTATCAATCGCTTGGATCTGGTCAGGTTATCGTTTATAAGGGGGCAGCAAGCGGATTCAATTTTACGACTATGGGATCTACAAACCTTGTAGCTAATACCACCTATTATTTTACTATTTACGAATATAATGGAACAGGTGTAGGTACGCAGTATTTGGTCTCTCCTAATTTGACAGGCAGTCAAAATACCTCGCCTATTGCCTCTAAACCTACTACTCCTGTAACAAGTGCTACAATTATTCCATTTCAAGGTACATTTAACAGCCAACCTCAACAGAGAATAGGTATGTCCTGGGCTGGTCAAAGTGGTCTACGCACCATGATCATCATGAGAGCAGGTTCATCTGTTGACCCTACAGTTTTACCTGCCGATGGTAGTAAATCGTTTCAATGGCAAGCATTAGCGAATAGTCAAGTTGTTTGTTATTATGGTACAGGAACTTCCTACACTTTAAAGAGCGATGGCTACGGAAACTTGACGCCTGGCACAACGTATTATTTTCTTTTCGCTACACTTAACGGAGATGGTTCTACTTCGAGTTACCTGACCAGCTCTTATTATGCAACATCCTCTAAAACATTAACTAATGCTCCTACTGTTAACGCTTCGAATCTGACTTTCAGTAATATTCAAACCAATCAAATGACCTTGAACTGGACAAATGGCAATGGTGCGAATAGAATTATTGTTGCTAAACAAGGATCTGCAGTAACTTTTGTCCCATCTAACGGTATTTCGTATGCTTTAAATAGCTCTTTGGGATCTGGTGAGTATATAGTTTATAATGGGTCTGGTAGTACTTATACATTAAGCAGTGGCAGTACACCTTTAGGTACAATTACAAGTAGCACAAATTATTATTTCGCTATTTACGAATACAACGGTTCTGGTACTGGATGCAATTACTACACACCTGCCTTATCAGGCAACCAATTAACAAGCGCTAACGCTTCCAAACCAACAATTGCCTCATCAAGTCTGGTATTTAGTAACGTTCAGACCAGTCAAATGACATTGACTTGGACGAAAGGAAATGGTAGTGGACGAATAGTAGTCATGCGTAAAAGTGCAGCAGTATCTGCCGCACCGGTAGATGGAACAACTTATTCTAATTACCAATCATTAGGCTCGGGCAATACAATTATGTACAACGGTTCTGGAAACACTTTTACCTTTTCAAATGATGGATACGGACCACTTACATCGAATACGACATATTATTTTGCGATATATGAATACAATGGTAGTGGAAGTACCATCAATTATTTGACAAGCAGTTTCCTAAGTGGCAATCAAACAACTGCTGGTGCAGTGGCTGAACCTACTACGGCTTCATCAGCTCTTTCTTTCACGAATGTGCATTCTTATCAAATGACATTGAATTGGACAAGTGGAAATGGATCGGGAA
>JACMQM010000287.1 GCA_014376985.1 Cytophagaceae bacterium
ATATACCGTTGGGTTTCCTGAATCAGGCAGGATGATGGCTTGTACAGGTACTCTCGTACTTTCACAATTATTTCCCGAATCAAACGAGGTCACATAATAAGTGGTAGTTGTGTTAATTATAGGCGTAGTAAAGAAGTCTCCCTGATAAATGGGAAGACCGCCTGTTGGTACATTATACCAATTGTAAGTATCAGGAGAATCAATAGCGTTTAATGTAAAAGATTTAGGAGTACAGGACGCATCTCCGAAAACAAGAGGATCCGGAGGGGGACATTGGGAAAAAACAGGTGTGTTTCCCATTATCAAAAATAAAAAACAAATAGCAGCTATTGGGTAACGAAAAGGCATAGCGTCTTTTTAGGTATTCTTAAGCAATCTAAGGTTTATATTCCTTAAAATCAGAGTTTTTGCCTTAGCTTTTCTTCACTGATCTTATATTTTGCAATTTTTACAAACCCCTGTAGCTGTAATATGAAGGGAATGCACCTCATAATTCTTTGGATAGTCTATCGTAGGTATATTTACGTTTTCCAGGCAAAAGGTTTGTTTACAGTTCGTGCAATTAAAATGTAAGTGTTGATCCTGATGATGCTGATGGTCACAATGTGCATGGCAAAGGGCAAATTTCGCTTCTCCACTGGACGGAACCTGATGAATAATTCCTGCTTCTTCAAAAGTATTCAATGTTCTATAGATCGTTACCCGGTCATAGGCATTGCCCAATTGTTTTTCCAAGGCACTGTGTGCAAGAGCATATTCATTATTGAAAAAAATATTCAATACATGGATACGTGTCTCTGTTTTTCTAAGCTGATGCTTGCTTAGTACATCTACCAATTGCTCTTGGGAAACCTTAGTCATGAGTTGATTTATTGACTATAGCAATGTACCGATTTTGTTCAAAAATTGCTAGATTGAATTGATGTAATTCCAAGCTTGCATTCAACAAACTTTTTGCTAAACTTGTAGGAAGTAACGTTATTGTAAAAACTTAAAACTTTACCATTATGGCTAAAACTAAAGATGCTCAGAAAGATGTTAAGAAAAAACCATTGAAAACTGCTAAAGAAAAGAAAGCAGAGAAGATCGCTAAAAAAGGCGGAAATTAATATAGTGATCAGTGGTCAGTTGTCAGAGAACAGAAAGTTCAAGGATCAATTGATATTTACTTTCTTTATTAACTGATCACTGACAACTTACAACGGATTACTACTTTATGGATCGCATACCCGTCACCATCATTACAGGTTTTCTTGGAGCGGGAAAAACAACCTTATTAAATCGAATTCTGGATCAAAATAAAGGCAAACGCATTGCCATTATTGAAAATGAATTCGGAGATTTAAATATTGACAAGTCTTTAATCGACGCGGACAATGATGGCGTCTACGAATTGAGCAACGGTTGTATTTGCTGTTCGCTCAATAGTGAGTTGATTGTTGTTTTATCCAAGTTGCTCGACCGTCCGGAGCCTCCGCAATACCTCATCATTGAAACCACCGGTCTGGCTGATCCCACTTCTATTGTATTGTCTTTTATTACCGATGTGATGGTGCAATCGGCTTTTGAACTGGATGCAGTCATTACGCTGGCTGATGCTTCTTTGTTGGATAAACAATTGAAAGACCATCCTGAAGTGATTAAGCAATTAGCGCTCGCTGATCTGGTTATTTTAAATAAAGCGGATAGAGTATCCAAAGAAGATATCGATCAACTGATGCACACGATCGAATCTTATAATCCTCAGGCAGAAAAGATCGTAGCTACTCAGGCAGAGGTTTCTGAGCCTTTGTTATACAAGAGAGCCTTTCGTTCTGAACACATTCAAAAAAACATGAAGGCTCAAAAGCCTCGTTTTTATTTGAATCATTTACAAGAGACCAACAGTCTTTCGATAGTGTTTGACAAACCGTTTGATTTCTTATTGTTTAACAACTGGATGAATTATCAGTTGAACGGAAGATGCGGCGAGTTGTACCGTTGTAAAGGTGTTTTATATGTAGAACATTTTGATCAGAAAGTAATTTTTCAAGGGGTATATGATCAACACATGGTACAGATGGGAAGCCTGTGGGCAGATGGAGAAGAGCGTAAGTCAAACCTGGTTTTTATAGGTAAAAATTTACAGAAAGAGTTTATTGAAACAGGCTTAGAACAATGTTTAACCGAAGTGTAGTATGATTTTATCAGGACAGGAAATAAAAAAATTAATGGGTACAGATTTAATCATCGAACCCTATGAAGAACGTCTGGTCAATCCCAATAGTTACAATCTTCGGTTGCATCATCAATTGCTCGTGTACGACAATAACGTACTAGACATGAAAACGGAAAATAAAGCCACCATGCTTGAAATTCCTGAAGAAGGTTTATTGCTGGAAAAAGATAAATTATACCTTGGTCGCACGCTTGAGTATACTGAATCACACAAGCATGTGCCCATGCTGGAAGGACGTTCTTCAATCGGTAGATTGGGATTGTTTGTACACGTCACTGCAGGTTTTGGTGATGTTGGTTTTTGTGGCTTTTGGACGCTGGAAATGTTTTGCGTACAACCGATTCGCATTTATGCCGGCGTAGAAATTTGTCAGGTTTTCTATCACTCCATTGAAGGCGAATACGATTTATACAAAAGCGGTAAATACCAAAAAAATAAAGGCGTACAGCCGAGTTTACTGTTTAAAGACTTTGAGAAAAAGTAGTCGTGTAAAACAAATCTTGTTGTAGTTGTTCATACAAGGCATGATTGTTTTTAAATGTTGTGTTTTCAAGCTTAGCGATCAAACTGAAACCGGTTATATTGGCTGTAAATACAGTAGCTTCAGGCGTTAGGGAAGCGATGGTTGTTTTTACTTCCTCTACTTTTGTGCCAGAGCTCTTCGCCCATTTTAAAATACTTTTTCTTACTACTCCTTCCACACACCCTGTTGTTAAAGAAGGGGTGTAGAGCATATCGTTCAGTATCCAGAACAATCCACTGCTTGTTGCTTCACTAAGATTTCCCTGTTGATCCGTTAAAATCAATTCATCTGCCTGGCGATTATTTTTTTCCAAACCTGCCATGACATAATGTAAAGCACTCAGTCTTTTGAAGGAACTATATACGGTCAGTACATTGGTAACCGTAGTAGCAAGATAAGCCTGAGCTTTTAAAGCAGGTGCTGAGCGATAAGGTTTAAGTTCAAGGAGGTAATGACTATTGCCTCCTTTGCCAGGAGCGTATAATCCTTCACTATTTCTCCATACCATCCATTTGAAGACGGCGTCTTTAGGACTACCGTTTTTCTTCCACAATGTCTTCAACAATATTTTCAATCTGTTAAAGTCCCATGCTTCATCGGTCTGCATTTGCAGCACTTGAATAGCGATGAGTGCCCTTTCTACGTGCTGTTCCAAAAAGAAAAGATGTCCATCACGAAGCACTATTGTTTCGAAAAAACCATCGCCATATAGAAATCCTCTGTTGGTAAGCAGAGTCCCTATGTTTTCTTCATCAGTCATGTGGTCGTTGAATAGTACAGCCATAGTAAATTTAGCGAGTGGTAGTTTCTTTTTTTGTTTTCAAACTGATGATGAGCACACCGGCAATCACAATCAGCGTTCCGCAGACTTGAATCCACGTCATGGTTTCTCCCAGCACAATGTTAGCGAGTACAATGGTTGATACCGGACCAATGGTGGAGATCACAGAGCTTTTTTCAGAGCCGATCAATTTAATACCTTTAGCCAAGAAATAAGCAGGCATAAAGGTAGAAAATACAGCCATCGCTAAACCATACCAAATGATGGGATTATCAAAAGATGGGAATACTACTCCTTTGGCAATGAAATAATGCAGCATCATGGTCGCTGTAGCGATGAGCATAGAATAAGCCGTAAAACGAGCCGCTCCAATGCGAGGAATAATAAATCCTGAACCGATCAGGTACAAGGCATAGGTACAGGCACTGCCGAAGACGAGGGTACAGCCTGTAACCAATGTCTCCATGGGTATCAATACGGTTTGTTTAAGTTCTTCTGAAAAGACAATAAAGATACCGAAGTAGGTGATCAACAAAGCCAGGTAGTCTTTACGATCTAAAGAAGAGCGGAAAAACAAAGCTGTTAAGATGACTACGATAGTAGGATAAGAAAATAAAATGATACGTTCCAGACTGGCTGAGATATAGAATAGTCCTACAAAGTCCATGAGACTTGACAAGTAATAGCCCAGAATTCCCAAACCCATTAAGGATAGAATTTCTGCTTTGCTGATTTTTTTCTCAACGCTGTTGTGCGTAGCATTCCAGTAGGCGAGCAGCATAAATAGTGGAGCAGCGAAGAGGAGTCTTAAGAACAATAGTGTCACCGGATCTGCACCGACTTCATAGGCTTTTTTTGCGAAGATAGCTTTTATGGAAAAACCAGCAGCGCTGATAAACACATAGAATGCTCCCTGATGTAATGTGGATAGTTTAGACACAGATATATTTTTTAACTCATGATGTTGCCGCATGAGGGATAGAAGCAAAAAGCCCACAGCGAGCGAGGACTTGTAGCACAATAGTGCGAAGATTGCGAACGTCAGTTCGCCTGACCCCGTCCTAAGAAGATGGTCTTACCTTTCAGAAGGAAGAGGACATATGCCCAATATATTCTTTGCTATTGGTTCAAAACTAAACTTTTGATCATCCAATTTCATCTATCCTCTCTCTTTCAATCTTCACTAACATCCTCCCCTAATCCTAATATATAATTAGCCTCTTAGGCAATTTGTCCGTAAATTAGCGATATTAATGTTGTCAAAAAAAGACCAAGAATTGAAAACGTTAGCAAAAATAAATCGGGTTGCTGTATTGGGTGGAGGAAGTTGGGCCACAGCCATTGTAAAGATTTTAAGTGAGAAAGATATTAAGATTGATTGGTGGCTGAGGGATAATGAATCGGTACAATGCATCAATCAAAAAGGCAGCAATCCACGCTACCTGAGTCATATCCATATAGACTATGCTAAAGTAAAAGCCAGCACAGACTTACATGCTTGTATAAAAGATGCTCAGGTGGTTGTATTGGCAGTGCCTGCCGCTTTCATTACCGATACTTTGAGTGGCTTTGAGCAGCTCTCTAAAGAGCAGGTATGGATCTCTGCGGTGAAGGGAATGATTCCTACTTATAATTTACTGGTAACGGATTACCTTTCTCAACATAAAGGCATTCCAATGGAGCATCAGGTAGTGCTTGCAGGACCTTGTCATGCAGAGGAAGTCGCCATGGAAAAACGTTCTTACCTGACCATCGCCGGTATGAATCAGGAAGTCAACGAAGCCATTGCTCATCTGTTTGAAAATCGTTTCATCAAAACATCGACACTGACGGATTTGTACGGTGTAGAGTATTGCTCTGTGATGAAAAATATAGTTGCTATTGTTTGCGGTTTGGCTCGCGGGCTGAATTATGGAGACAACTTCCAGGCCGTATTGGTTGCCAATGCGATGCAAGAGATCACACGTTTTCTTCAAAGCTTATATCCTAGTGACAGAGACCTGAATGCTTCCGCATATCTGGGAGACTTACTCGTGACGGCTTATTCTCCCTATAGCAGAAACCGTAACTTAGGCAACTTGATAGGTAAAGGATACTCTTTGAAAGCGGCGCAAATGGAGATGAACATGATCGCTGAAGGTTATTATGCGGTGAAGTGTATACATGAACTCAATAAACTGGATGCCAATAGCACCGTAGACATGCCGATTACGAAAGCTGTATACCACGTGTTGTATGATCGTATTTCTCCGATGGTGGAACTTAGAATCTTAGAGGATTGGATGGTCTGATTAGAGAACTGAAAACTGAGAACAGAAATCCGAGAGAGATTATTGTTCCAGGTTTTAATCATAGAATAGAGCATTTTAGAAACATCTTCCATTTCTTTCAATAAGTAAGATTCTTGATCAGGACTAATTTCATTTTCCGAAGCGCGAAAATCAATAAGAGCACCTGATTCATGTGCGGAGGCCCGCGCAATTACGAGGAAGTTTCGTTTCTCTCTTTTTCTAGTTTTTGCATTGCCTTCTGCAATATTAAGCATAATACTTAAACTTGATCGCCCCAATTGATCTTTAGCGTAAGCGGAGTATAATTTTTTTAATTATCTGATAATCAAAGAAAAATATTTTTGATAAACAACCAGTTTAGTATCTAGAAGAATAAAAAGTAAAAATATATAATCAAAAAATTTAGTTCTCAGTTTTTAGTTTTCTCATTTCCTCTACCAGCCTTCCTACCGGCAATCCCATGACGTTATAAAAATCACCTTCAATTTTTTCTATCGCTACTAAGCCTATCCATTCCTGGATACCATAGGCTCCTGCTTTATCTAAGGGTTTATAATGCTCCACATAATAAGCAATTTGCTCTTCCGATAAAGGACGAAAAAAAACAGAGGTTGTTTCTGAGAAAGAATGTGTTAGTGAAAGACTGCTGATGCAGACTCCAGAAACGACTTGATGCTTGCGGCCGCTCAAACGTCTTAGCATCACTTTAGCATCAGCAAGATCTACCGGTTTATTGATCACCTGATCGTCTACAATCACTACCGTATCAGCAGTAATTAGTAATTCACCTTCTTTGAGAAGAGGTAAAAAAGCAATCGCTTTTTTTTTTGCTAAATATTCAGGAGCTTGATGTGCCGGAAGATTAGCAGGAATGCTTTCGTCCATGTCGTTGATGCGAACCTCAGGACTGATACCCAGTCCCTCTAGCAGGGTTTTCCTACGAGGGGATTGGGAACCAAGTATTATTTTTTGCCCCGCAATCGGGGTGTATTCGGCTTTGATTGGGTCTAAAAAATTATTTAACACAAACTTTACCTTTCAAATTGTCTTTGTCTGCAAAACCCAGTTGTATGGCTTTCGTAACGTCTTCACAAGCACCGGTTTTATCTTTTAGTTCCGCTTTAGTAAGCGCTCTGAGATGGTATGCTTCTGCATCTTTTGGATTCAATTCAATGGCTTTGTTAAATTCAGGCAAAGCGTCTTTGTCATTTTTTAACTCACGGAAGAAAAGACCACGATTGTAAAATACTAAAGCGCTGTTTGGGAATTTTTTAGCGGCGGCATCGTAATCTGCTTTTGCTCCGTCGAAGTCCAGGTTTACATATTTAGCATGCGCTTTTTCAAGGTATGCATTAATGAAGCCAGCATCCAGTCCTATTGTTTTATCGTAATCTGATATTGCAGTAGGGTAGTCTCCCAGTTCTGCATAAGCCATCCCTCTATTGTAGTAAGCACTCTTGTCTTTAGGATCAAGCTCAATTGTTTTTGTATAATCAGCAATCGCTTCTTTGTATTTCTCGAGATGGCTATAAGCGAATCCACGGTAGAAATAAGCGTAATTATAGTTAGGGAATAACTCAATCGTTTTATTAAAGTCAGCAATTGCAAACTCGTAGCGGCCAAATTCGTTCTTTGCTAAACCTCTGCCGTAATAAGCATCGAATTGATTAGGTCTAAGATCAATGGCTTTAGTGTAATCTGTAATGGCTGCAGGGTAGTTACTCAATAAGTAATATTCGTGTGCACGATTGGTATAAGCATCGTAAATCGTGCTGTCGCATTTGATAGTAGAAGTATAATCAGAAATAGCAGCTTCTCTATTGCCTAATTTACTGTTGGCTAATCCACGTTGTAAATATAGTTCGCAACGTTTTTCAAAGTGAGGCTGAGCTGTGCTGAAGTCTTCTACTGAACCTTCGTAATCACCGATTTCATATTTAGATAAAGCTCTGTAATAGTAAGCTTCCCAATTGTTTGGCTGAGCCTGGATGACTTTGTCGAAGCCCATGACAGCACTAGCAAATTTCTTTTCGTCGTAAGCTTTTTTGGCATTGGCAAACTCTGCCACCACATCTATTTTTTCTCCATCGGTTGGGTATTTTTTGTAATCAAATTCAATGTAATCCAGGTTGTTTCCACCGTGCAGCGAATCCAATGCTTTCTTGTCGTCTACTACTTTAGTGATTTTGATCAAAACATAGATTTGTTCTCCTCTTACACGAATCACATAGACATCGTTTGTTTTTAGTTTGGAAATACTAGTCTTCCATTCTTTTCCAATCACCAAAGCCGGAAGCTCATCGATAGATTGTTTGTTGAAATCAAGTTTAGGGAGTTTTAAGAATTCAGTGCCGTTTAAAGCTTTCAATTCTTTTTTCAGGGCGGGAAGATCTTTCGTCTCGGTTGTATTGACCAAGTCTTTGTTGGCATCCGCCTCTTTAATGGTGAGTGATTTGTCTGCTTTCAAATCCCAGGCAGAAGCATTGGGACCTTGCATGTTCCATATTGTTCCTTTAAAAACTTTGACTTCAGTTTGTGCAAATGAAGCGCTACAGAAAAAAGCAGAGAACAAAAAAGTAAGTATAGAATTTCTTAACATCGGGACTTTTTTTTCCAATGTTAAGGAATTTAAATTAAGAAAGAAAAAAAAGGGAATAAACTTACTGTAATTATTCACATAATTACTAGTTACTCTGGATTCCTGTCTGGCCACATGTCTTTTTGATCATTTGCTTAGCGTCTACATTACCGACTTTTAAAGCTTCTTTCAACGCTTCGCAGGCTTCTGGTTGATTTTGCATTTCTAATAGGATCAATGCTTTTTGTAAATAAGCCTCTCCATCCTTAGGATTAAGTTGTATGCAGTAGTCAAAATCCAATAGGGCTTTCTTATAATCCTTACGTTGACTATAAAACATGCCACGGTTGTAGTAGGCGTGACTAATACCAGAAAATTTGTTGATGTACTCATTGAAGGATTTTTCCGCTTCGATCCAGTTACCCTTGTAATAGGTTGTCATAGCCACCTGATTATAGGCTTCATCAAAGTTAGGATCCAGTTGAATCACCTTGCTGAAATCGGCGAGGGCTTTGTCGTACTTTTTTTCGCTTTGATAACACAGTCCTCTGTTAAAATAAGAGTGTAGATCTTTATTATCCAATTGAATAGCGGTTGTGAAATCAACGATGGCTTTGTCGTATTCTCTCATATTCCAGTAGGAGGAACCTCTGTAGAAGTAGCCATAATTAAATCGGGGGTACAGTTTTACCACCTTGTCAAAATCAGCCAATGCTTCTTTGTTCATCCCAAATTCTGCATATGCCAATCCTCTTTTATAATACACTTCAAAGGTGTTATATCCATATAGTTTACGTTCTATGATGGTCGTAAAATCTTGTACGGAACGAGCATATTTACTGGTCAGGTAGTATTCATGTCCTCTTGTGAGGTAAAAGTGGCCATTGTATGGATCATGTACAAGGTATTTGGAAATGGCATCTATAGCTTCCTCATGACGTCCCTGTTGGATGTAGCA
>JACMQM010000034.1 GCA_014376985.1 Cytophagaceae bacterium
AAGAGTCATCGACTGGCACATCAAAGATCCTTTGTTGAAAAGTGTGCTCAACATACAATGCGGAGATTATGGTTTACCTCCCTTCAAAGCAAGTTTTCCTGTGCATTGCGTGTTGATGAATCATTATGCCGAAGGAGGCTTCTATCCTATGGGCGGAGGGGCAGGAATTGTCAAAGCTATGACCAATGCCTTAAAGAAACACGGTGGCGAAATACAGGTAAAACAAAAAGTAAAACGCATCGTCATTGAAAACAAAAAAGCGACAGGCGTTGAACTGGCAGATGGCACCATCATCAAAGCCAAACATATCATCTCTAATGCTGATCCTGCCAAAACTTACCTGAACATGGTAGGAAAAGAAAATCTTAGCGCAGGTTTATTAAAGAAAATTAACAAAACAAAATATTCCGTTGCTTCCCTGATCTTGTTTTTAACACTAGACATGGATGTCACCCAGGCTGGACTTGATTCGGGTAACATTTGGTCTTTACGAAATGAAAACATAGATGACATCTACCATGACTTGAGTCAAAACAATCCGGCGGATGGAACGGAATTTCCGGCTGTGTTTATCAGTTGCACGACATTGAAAGATCCTGCTTCTTTTAATGGGCGTTACCATAGTTTTGAAGTCGTAACCTTTATTGAGTTTGAAAGTTTCAGATGTTACGATGTATTGGATTACCACTCTCCTGCTTACGAAGAAAATAAAAATAAAATCATTGCGAAGTTTTTGAACAATGTGGAGAAAGTAATTCCCGGAGCCAAGCAACATATTATACAAGCAGAACTGGGCACACCAAAGACAAATGAATATTTTGTACAAACAACAGATGGAAGTGCGTACGGTACAGAAAAATCCTTTACTCAAATCGGACCTTTTGCTTTCAAGATCCAATCCGAAATTGAAAACCTTTACCTTTGCGGAGCCAGCACGATGGCGCATGGCGTGACAGGTGCTAGTTATTCTGGCGTGGAAACAGCAGCTAAAATATTAAAAACTACTTCCGAAGAGATTCTAAAAAATAAAGCTGATCAAGAGCTTCGTGTATACGATGCAGAAGACAGCAGCGAATGGCCTTCCTGGATCACTCAAAAAATTGACCTTCGAAAAAAACGTTTCAAAGATTTAAAAGAAGAAATAGAGGAAGAATAAATTCAGGCATACCCTTTGAATAACCAGGGTATGGCAAAAGCAAAATCACTCAAAAAAAAGAAAGTATCCAACAACCCCTGCTGGAAAGGATACATAAAACTGGGAATGAAAATAAAAAAGGGGAAAAAGGTTCCTGATTGTGTACCTGCTAAAAAGAAGGCATAGATATTCTTAACCTACAATTTAAAATCTCCTACCAGTGGTAGGGAGAGCGAATTTAGTCTCCAATTCAAAAATAACTTGTACTTTTGTTCCTATGAGCTATATCGTCATCACAGGAGGAAGTAAAGGAATAGGTAAAGCTTTTGCCTATGAATTGGCCGCTAAAAAAAATAACCTTTTTCTCATTGCCCGTTCGGAAAACGAACTGAATATCTTGGCAGATGAATTGAAAAATCAATACGGCATAGAGGTAATAACCCTCGCACTTGACCTGTCTACAGCCGACTCCGCGCAATGTATAGCAGACTATATTACAGAACGAAAATTAGCCATAGACACATTGATTAACAATGCAGGCTATGCCGTTTGGGGAAATTTTGAAAGCAATAGTATGGAAGAGCAAAACCGTATGTTGTGGCTGCACATACAAACGGTGACCAACCTCACTTATCTATTGCTTCCTATTTTAAGAAAAGAAAAACAAGCCTACATCCTCAACATAGCCAGTACCGCTGCCTACCAGGCTGTACCTACGTTGGCTCTTTACGCTGCCAGCAAATCCTTTGTACTTTCTTTTTCCCGCGCACTATGCTTCGAACTTCGTCATTCTAATGTGTCGGTCACTTGTGTAAGTCCCGGGCCTGTCAATACCAACTTTGTGAACCGCGCCGGAATGCATGCCATAGCGGAGACCGCAGAAAAATTCGGAATCAGTCCCACGGAGTTGGCTCAAAAAGCATTGAAAGCACTATACAATCGCAAAACAGAATATGTACCCGGTATTTCTAATAAATTAGGCGTCCTTTTTGCCACTCTTTTTCCTAAAAAGTTAGTAGAAACGGTGGTATCTACTTTTTATAAGCATTAAAAAACAGCTTAATTCTTTCAATTTCTCGCTTTAGTTGTATGTTTCCCAATTGTTATTTTGAAATTAAAGTTAAATAAACTATACTTGTTCTATAGAATTAGTATAATATATGAAACAAGTAAAAACCATAGTCCACTTTTCAGAAACAGCAAAACGAAGCACACAGACTAATACAGCCTATGGTTGTTGTAGTTAGTTCCTATCCATTTGTCTTTAGAGGCTGTATCTACTCAATCACTCACATTAAATAAGCATTATACCATGACGAATTACCCTACTTTCACACTCGGAGAAAAAATTACAGCAGAACAATTAGCTTTCTTCAACCAACATGGATTTATTCATTTCAAAAAATTCATTCACCAGGAAGCGATCGACACGTTGGTAAATGGTTCCAAAAAAGTAGAACACGAATGGGTCAGCAAGAATCGTTTAAAAGCGAATGGTGTACCCATTAAATATGGAAAGGACCTGAATGGAAGTACCATTGTGCAACGCTTTGCTTTTATCAATCAACACAATCCTGTGTTTTCAGAAGTACTCTTCGACCCCAGGTTTGAAGCTTTGACTCAAATTGTACCGGGATCAAGAATCGGCGATCAGGAAAAAGACGGTATGGTACTGAACCATTACATCAATGGACCTGAAAGTAAATTCACTCAAATGGGCTGGCATACGGACGGTCTTAGAGACTTATTCTACGGTACCTTGCCTTTGCCTATGTTAAATGTAGGCATTCACCTGAGCACGCTTAAACCAGAAAATGGAGGATTAAGAATTTTACCGGGCACACACAAGCAAGGTTTATTCAAAACCATTTTTAGAAAAAAATACTTCCTAGATACGAGACCGGACAAAAACGAAATCGCTATCGTACCGGAGGCGGGCGACTTAACGGTACACGACGGAAGGCTATGGCACAGGGTCGCTAAGTCTACCATAGCTGGAGAAGAAAGCAGAAGAAGGGTAATTTATGTTCCCATCATTACAGGTAAAGTGGACGTTAAAACGGAAAGTAGTCCTACTCTCTTTTACCAAAAACTGAATGGATTGGTAAAATAATTTTTCCTGCTGCCTGGCTTGGTTGCTGACCTATGCGAGAAGGTCAAACAAAAAAGACAGGCAGTTTTTTTATGTATTAAAATCTAAATTCAGATTAAGCTATGATAATGAAATCTCTTCTTATTGGATAGACACTCCTAACCAACCCTACTACTTTGGAAAGACTTACACCAGATCCGAAACAACTGCTTACGAAAATGATTGCTCAGATCAATCAAACCAAATCGTTGAGTTATACTTTCAAAAAGAGAGAACGCGTACAGCACGGATTCTCGACCGCAGAGCAAGACATTAAACTCGTCACTCAACCGATGAAGGCATACATTTACGTGCATCAGCCTAATAAGGGAACCGTGGCGGTATGGGCAGAGAATGAAAACAACGGAGAGGTAAAAGTCTCTCCGGGATGGCTGCCGTTTGTTACGATCAACTTATCTCCGGAGTCAGATGAGTTCAGAAAAAAAAACCACCACTCTATTCAGAAAGTGGGCTTTGAATTTCTAGCCGATATTGTGAACAATAGTTTACAAAAACACGACTCCAAACTAAAAGACATTTTACATTATGGAGGACAATATGTAGTCAACAATAGATTATGCTATAAGGTCACCATTGATTTCAAGGAATATAAATATTCTTCTTATACCATAAAGCCCAATGAAAACTTATTTTAAATTGCCGATAAACTAAAAGTAAATGAATTCATGTTGCTGCTCAACAACCCGCACATTAAGAGCTTTAGAGAAGTAAAGGTCGGACAAATTATTCAGGTTCCTACAGAATACGCCAAAACTACGGAGTTGTACATCGACGTAGAAAACATGATGCCTATTGTACAAAATATGTACGATGAAAAAGGTCTGTTTGAACACTATGAATTCAAAAACTTACAGTACAATCCCACCTTCCATACCAATCTCTTTTTGACCAGTGCCAGTACTAATTAATAATTTACTAAATTTGAAGGGTATTTCATGATGCAGAAAAGCATCTGGCTATTTATCGAATGGCAAACCTGAAATCAAACTGGAAGCAAGCCTTGCAAATTCCAGCTTTCCGAATACATGCTATCGCTGCATTGCTTGCGGGTATACTAATCGCCCTCTCTGCTCCCGGGTTCCTTGGCTTTATACAAACCGTCCAAGGAACTCCTTTACAAGATATGTTATTGAATCATATACCAGCTCATGACATGTCCTGGTATATTTTCGCTCTGCTTTACACACTCATTATACTTGTTGTCGTGCAGCTAGCCTCGCAACCTGTTCTATTGTTAAAAGGTCTGCAAGCTTATATCCTGTTGAACCTTATGAGAGCTTGCTGTATTTATTTTTTCCCGCTTGAACCAGATCAAAACATCATTCCATTAGTAGATCCTATTATCGATCATTTCTTTTACCAAAAGATTGTCATCACCAAAGATCTTTTCTTTTCAGGACATGTATCTGTCCTGACTTTACTTTGTCTGATCAGCCCTTCTACTTTCACAAAAAAAATAGCTGTTATTTTTACTTCATTGGTCGCTGCTTTTATACTAGTGCAACATGTTCATTACACCATCGACCTCTTGGTAGGAACTGTAGCGGCCTGGTTGGCTCATTACATCGTTTACTCATACCTCGCTTCTATCCTTCCCGATCCTGAAAGAGCATACACGAAAGTTTAACGTTTCCAGCCCCCACCTAAGGCTTTATACAAATAAATGTTAGTTAACGTTTTTCGGTAATGGATATCCAATAATTCTATCTGAGAGCGAAGGTAGTTTTGTTGTGCCGTAATAATCTCCAGATAGGATGCTCTATTGTAGGCAAACAAATCTCTAGACGTACTGACAGACTTCTCTAATACCTTTACTTGTTCGCTTTTTAATCCTTGCATTTCTTTGTAATTGTCCAGCTGTTGAGTCAACTGAAACACTTCTGTGAAAGATTTCAAAATTGTTTTTTCATAATTAAGATAGGCCTCTCTTTGCGAAGCTTTGCTTAGCATCAAGTCAGCTTTCAATGCTCTCCTATTCAGCAAAGGCATCAGTAATCCTCCCGCTACATTATAAGCAATCGATGCAGGAGTTTCAAATAAGAACGCGGCATTGAATGACTGATAACCTAAGTTTCCATTTAATGTAAGAGAAGGATAAAATGCAGCCTTGGCAGATTTAACATCTGCACGTTGTGCTTTTAGTTCGTACTCTGCCGCTTTGATATCTGGCCTGTTACTCAACATATCGGAAGGAATGCCTGTATCGGGCATTTTGCTGATCTCTTCATTGTTAATGAAAGACGAACGAGGAACAGGCATAGGATAACGGCCCAATAAAAAATTAAGTTTGTTCTCTTCCAAAATAATAACTTGCTTCACTTCCAATGAAAGAGCCTTTGCATTCAATACTTGTGAAGAAATAAGTTCTATCGCCAACGCATTGGACTTACCCGTTTCTTTCTGTGCTACTACAATCTCCAGTGCATTTTCCTGCAACTGAAGATTTTCCCGGATGATTAGTAGTTCCTGATCAAGGACCATAAGTCTATAATATGCCGAACTGATCTCCGCAATCAAATTGGTTACCACTAAATTTCGACCTTGTTCTCCTGCAAAAAATCTTGCCAATGCTGCCCGTTTTTTATTTTTCAATCGTCCCCATAAATCTATTTCCCATGTGGAATATACACCGGCGTAAAAATCTGGAATCGGGTTAGGCAATTGTTGCTTTTCATTCACATTAGGAGAAAACTGCGTATCATAATTTCCAACTCCATCAATCGTGTAGTCTCCATACTTTCGTTGTCCTGCAGACAAGTTAAGCCCCAGGTTTGGCATGCGGATGCCTTTCGTAAATTGTACACCCGATCTGGCTTGCATCACTTTTTGATGGGCTATCTGCAAATCGAAATTATTTACCAGCCCTGAATCTATCAATTGAATCAGGATGGTATCGCTAAAGAAGGTTTTCCAATTTTCAATCTCTGCAACCTGCTCACGATTGACATGGTCTATATTTACCTTTTCCTTAGCTCGATATCCTACAGGAATTTTAATGCTCGTTTGCAATGCTTTTTCCTTTACACTACAAGAACAAAGGCAGAGTAACGAAGCTGCGATGATCGCTATTATCGCAGGTACAAAATAAGTCCTCATGATGCGATAGTTTTAGAACGAATGGAAGCAAATATAAAATACAATCCAGGAATGATGACGACTCCGAAAATTGTACCGAATAACATACCTCCGGCGGCGGCTGAACCAATTGTTTTATTACCAATAGCACCTGCGCCTGAAGCCATCATCAGTGGAATTAATCCTGCCGTGAATGCAAAGGAAGTCATCAGAATGGGACGCAAACGTGCCACGGCACCGTCTATAGAAGCTTGTAACACAGTACGGCCTTCTGATTGTTTCAGAATAGCAAACTCTACAATGAGTATGGCATTCTTACCCAACAATCCAATCAACATGATCATGGCCACCTGTGCATAGATGTTGTTCTCTAGTCCAAATATATAAAGAAAGAAAAGCGACCCGAAAATACCGATCGGCAAAAACAACAATACAGAAAGCGGTAATAGAAAACTTTCGTATTGCGCTGTTAGTAAAAGGTAAACGAACAACAAACAAACGGCGAAAATATAAAATACCTGATCTCCTGAAATGATTTCCTCACGCGTCATACCTGACCATTCGTAATCATAGCCTCTTGGAAGATGCGTCTTCGCGGTTTCCTCAATGGCTTCAATTGCATCTCCGCTGCTGTAGCCGTCGGCAGCCTGTCCATTCAACATAGAAGACACATACATATTATAACGCGTCAATTGTTCCGGTCCGAAAATGCGCTCAATACGAGTAAACGAACTATAAGGTACCATCTCTCCATCTGCATTTTTAATGCGAAGATTAAGCAAGTCATCCGGTTGCGAACGATACTTTGGATCGGCTTGCACCATCACTTTGTACAATTGACCGTAACGAATAAAATTGGTAGCATAGTAACTTCCAATCAATATCTGCAAATTAGATAAAGCCATGTCAGCGGTGATTTTTTTCTTCGCTGCAATGTCCTGATCAATATGAATCAGGTATTGAGGAAATGAAGGATCGAAGCTGGAGAAGGCTTCTTTGATTTCAGGACGCATCTTCAGAGCCACTAAGAAATTATCTGTGACATCAGCCGTTTCCTGTAAATTTCCTTTTCCTGTTTTATCCAGTATACGAAATTCAAATCCATTGGCATTCCCAAAGCCAGGAACAGCTGGCGGTGGAAAGAATTGTATATCCGCATCTTTGATATGACTTGTTTTTTCCAGCAGTGCATCAATGAGTTCATTGGCATCCCGGTCTCTGTCGTGCCAGGGTTTTAAGTTGATGGTACTCATGCCGAAAGAAGAGCCCACTCCTTCTGTCATCATGCTGTATCCTGAAAGACTGGAAATTGATTCTACTTCTGTAAACGTTCTAGTGATGCGGTCGATCTCGTCCATCACCGTTTCTGTTCTTTCCAATGTGGAGCCCACCGGTGTAGTGACGTTGACATATATTGTTCCCTGATCTTCCGTTGGAATAAAACCTGTTGGGAGTATGTTGCCTATACCAAATGCCAGTACTACAAATACCAGTAAAACTCCTATGGTAATCATTTTTCTATTGACAATGATTCCTAATAAATGTTTGTACTTACCGGCAATCTGTTCATAACGGTAATTGAAGATATCAAAAAAGCGTTGTATTTTCGTTTTCTTCGCATGTCCGTCAATGGGCTTAAGTATGATCGCACACAAGGCAGGCGTGAGCGTCAAGGCATTCACCGCTGAGATCACAATGGCAATAGCCATGGTCACAGAAAACTGACGGTAAAAAACGCCGACCGGTCCGGATAAGAAAGCAACTGGAATAAACACCGCAGACATCACCAATGTAATCGCTAAAATCGCTCCTGTGATTTCCTGCATCGCTTCGATGGAAGCAGATTTAGGATCCAAGTGTTTATCGTGCATCTTGGCATGCACAGCTTCCACTACCACAATGGCATCATCCACCACAATACCGATGGCCAATACCAAAGCAAACAACGTCAATAAATTGATTGAGAATCCGAACAATTGCATGAAGGCAAATGTTCCAATAAGGGATACTGGCACGGCCAGTATAGGAATCAAGGTAGAACGTACATCTTGTATGAACAGAAAAACAACGAGTGCGACCAAAATAAAAGCTTCGATCAATGTCTTGATGACCTCATGAATCGATGCATCCAGAAAACGTGATACGTCGTAACTGATGGTGTAATCCATGCCCGGAGGGAAAGTTTTCACTTTCATTTCCGCCAGACGTTTCTTTACCTCTTCAATGACTTTACTCGCATTAGAGCCTGGTCTTTGCTTCAATACAATGGCAGCGGAAGGACTGTTATTTTCTTTAGATAACACATCGTACTCCACCGAACCGAATTCTACATCGGCTATATCTTTTAATCGCAGCATCTCACCGGTCGGGGTAACCTTGATGACGACGTTTTCATACTGTTCCTTTTGTGTAAGCTTACCTGTGTAACGCAAGACATATTGCATGGATTGAGACTTTCTTCCTGAGCTCTCGCCAATCTTGCCCGGCGCTGCTTCGAGGTTTTGCGCTCTTAATGCTGCTACAACTTCTTCCGCAGAGAGCTCGTAGTCATCCAGTCTTTGAGGCTTTAGCCATATACGCATAGCATACTCTCTATTGCCAAGGATGTCTGCAAAACCAACTCCTTCAATTCTTTTCAACTCCGGCATCACGTTGATGTCGGCATAATTATAAATGAATTTTTCGTCAAAGGATTTATCGCTGCTCTTAAGGTTGATGTACAAGAGCATGCTGTTGATTTCTTTTTCAGTGGAAACACCGGCTTTGATTACCTCTTCCGGTAATTCATCCAATACCGTAGCTACCCTATTCTGCACATTGACAGCAGCCTGGTCAGGATCGGTACCTACTTTAAAATAAATTTGAATGACACTCGTACCATCGTTTCCAGAAACAGAACTCATGTAAGTCATGCCAGGTACCCCATTGATGGCTCGTTCGAGTGGAGTCACTACCGCTTTGGAACACACTTCTGCATTGGCTCCGGTATACTTGGTAATGACAGATACAGCAGGAGGTGCAATATCCGGATACTGTGTGACTGGCAAAGTAAACATAGCCAGCAATCCCAACAGCACAATAAAAACGGAGATAACCAGCGACAGTATCGGTCGCTCGATAAATTTTCTAATCATACGAATGAAGATGAAGTAACGGTGTTTGTTAAGAAATTCCTATCGCTTAAAAAGCAGATAAGTCCTGAATGATATCATTCATGGAAACAAATTTAGAAACTACCTTCATCCCATCACTTGCCGTCTGAGTACCTTCGTATATAATTTTATCTTTAATGCCAATGCCGTTTGAAATCATGAACAAATGTGGCACTCTGGCCATGATCTCTACCTGACGCATTCTGGCTACACCATTTTCATCGATGACAAATACAAAGACACGGTCCTGAATTTCGAAGGTTGATTTTTGAGGAATCACCATCGCGTCTTTAAAATCTTTTTCTATTCTGATCTTGCCGCTTGAACCGTGTTTCAATAATTTGCTGGTGTTTTTAAATCGCGCGCGAAAAGCGATGTTACCTGTCTTATCATCGATTTGACCATCCATGGTTTCTATGACACCAATATCCTGATGTTGTTGTCCATTGGCCAAAATCAATTTCACTTCTCTTTCGTCTTTATCCTTTCTTGTAAATTTAGACATGAAATCAAGGTATTCTTTTTCCGACACATCAAAGTAAGCATAGACTTCATCGTTGTGAGACAAGTTTGTGAGCAATGCTCCTTCTTCCAACAAGCTTCCTATTTTTTGAGGAATACGGTTGATTGTACCGCTGAATGGCGCTCTGATGGAGGTGTATGAAAGCATTTGCTTGGCGTGAGCTTCCTGAGATAAGGCTTCGTCTACTTTTGCTTTCGCTGCCTGAAATTTATTCTTGGCAAATTCGTATTCTATGTTTGATATAATTTTTTTATCGACCAATATTTTAGTGCTTGCCATTTCAAGTTCCGCACTTTTTGCTTCTGTACGTGCGATCTTCAATAACGCTCTGGTTTTTGATAGTGCTTCTTCGTACTCGCGGTCATTGATGCTGAACAGCAATTGTCCTTCTTTTACAAAAGAGCCTTCATCTACATGAACTTTCTCAAGATATCCAGTCACCTTAGTGCGTACATCTACATATTGCACGGCACAAAGATCCGCTACATAATCGACATATGTATTGGTATCTACCAGTATAGGAGATGTAACAGGATACGATTCCGCACTTTGTGCAACTTGTTTGTTGCTGCATGAATACAAGGAAGCTGAAAATACGAACAGGAATACAATACAGTATTTCATAATGATAGTTAGTTAATTAGTTATTCTTTATTCTCAAATGAATATTAGGCGAGATGCCAGGGAGGAGGACCCAGAATTTCTAAATACACATACAATGCATTACAAGGGCAAGCTATAGGGTTTTTAACCGCTTGTTCCTTTATATAAGGAGAAGCTACCAAGCCTGCTGAAAAAATATCAAAACAAACCACTTCTAATTTTTCTATTTCCGCTTCTGATGCAATCTGATCGTCCCAAACTTCATAATGTGCTTGCAAACTGATGAATTGAGCCACTTGCTGGAATAAGTAGCTGCAATTACGGAAAGCAAAAAACATCAGGAAATAGCATAGAAAGCTCAGGCTCCATATTTGGAACAGGTTTGAAAAGCTTCTATGGAAGTTTATTGTTCTCATTTAAATCCAATTTAGTAAAAAAAAGGCAAATACAAGTATAAACATCATTAATATGTAAAAATAGGTGCAAATTTAATGGTCTTTTATTATAAATATAATTATTAATGAAAATATAGGCTTAAAAGTAATAGCATAAACGATAAAATTAATATTTTAATGCTATTGATTAAATCTACAAAAAACGCATAAAATTAAAATAATACAATATTCTAGCACAATAGTGATGGATATTGTACCACATATTCTTTCAATTTTCATTCTTGAAATAGTAAAATAAAAAAGGGGCAAACCAATGTTTGCCCCTTTTCCATGATGATTAAATAAGAAATTAATAAACGTCAACGGCTGTTTTCGTGCTACCGTCAACTCCCAACCAAGTCATTTTAACGCCATAGGCACAAGTAGCAGATGTTACTTCTTCCCCGTTGCTATCTACTCCGTATTTAATGGTTACTGTTCTCAACAAACCTTGTATACTGGCTTCTCCTGATACAGGGACAAATGAACAGGAAGCAGAAATCCACGTGATTGGATTGTTATCCGGAATTACTGTGTAAAAGCTTGTTCCAAATCTGGTGGTGCCCCATGCTGCAACGTGATGTGTTGCATCTCCATGTGCCTCTATCGTGGTATCACCCATTGTTTTGACCGTGTAGGCACTTCCTATAAGTTGACAAGTAATGGTTCTCGTTTTAGCAATGCTCCAATTTCTTTGCGAACCATTGGCAAAAATAACTTCCATATTAGAACTGCGAACTCTACGCGTTCTGGTATCTAAAGCAGTCATTGTTGCAACGGAACCTCCACTGGTGTTAGTGATCTTAGTCGTGCCATTTAACGTGATCGTTGTACCATCGTTTACACGAGTAGATTTGTAACTGTTATAAGTTAAAGTCATAACGGTATTCTGATCGCTCCAATGTGCTCCCGAAGTCAACTGCACAATAATGCTGCCTGATCTCTTACGCCCACCAACATTGGTAGTACCATCGTAGTTAATTACTAATTTCTTTTCAGAAGCGGCTTTAGATTCGTCTATTGAAGCTCCCATTATAATATCAGCTGTTGTTCTTTGAGTAGAACTATTGGATGACATCGCTATTTCAGCGTCTGTTGCACCTGATTCATTTTCATTTTGTGCTCTAGTATCATCAGAACCCGCTGTTTTTTGATTCTCACTTTTTGGTGTTACATCTCCATCAGATGTTTTACATGCAGTTAATGCAAGCCCAGCACAAAAGAAGAGCATAGAAATTTTAAAGAATGTTTTTTTCATGGTAATTATTTAAGGATTTTTGGTTTGTTTCGTCATCTCGTTAATGACTTTGCTTCTTGTCTTTGACAACAACCAAACCAAACGCTTTCATCTATTTTTAGAGGCTTTTAAAAAAAAATACGCAGAGAACATTACTCAACTTGAGTATTAAAAGCTCAAATTATTTGATTACTGATTACTAAAAAAACAGTATGATCTGACTGAACATCTTAATACTGTTTTACTGTTTCTTTTTGACTTGTTACTTCCTGCAACTGAAGGGCAATATTTGGCAATTCTATGACAAACTCAGAACCTTGACCAGGCGTAGAGATCAATTGAATAGAACCATTTAATTTCTCAATTATGCCTTTCACAATATACAAACCAAGCCCGGTGCCCATGGAATCTTCTGATGCACGGTAAAACATATCAAAAATCTTTGAATGAAATTTCTCGTCTATGCCTCTTCCATTGTCTTTCACTCTGATCTCGACATGTGTAAAACTGTTCTTTACTTCTAATAAAATATAAGGATTAGATTGATCAATGCAATGATAAAGAATAGCATTAGAAATCAAATTATTAAACAATGTCTTTAAGCGTAAGGCATCCGAATAAAACACAGTGGATTCATCGGCTTTGATATCAAAATTAATCTCTGAGAAATTTTTGATGTGACTATATGAAAGTATCGATTCCTGAATAATCTCTTTAAAATCAATTTTCTCATGCTGTATTTCAAGTCTTGCATTCCTTGAAAAGTCCGTTAAGTCTTTGATGACATCAAGTAGTTTTCTGACACTCGCATCGATCATATCCATATAACTTAGTTTGGCATCCATGCTTGGCTCTAGTTTGGACACCAACACCATTCCCAGAATGGAAGCTAATGGTGCCTTTAAGTCATGAGATGCGCTGTATACAAATCGATCCAATTCTGAATTGATCAATTGTAGTTCTTTATACTGTTCGTCTATTTTTAATTCGCTATTTTTTCTGCTGGTTATGTCTCTATAATTTGTAATGATGCTTTGAATGTTAGGTTCATGAAGTAAATTAGCGGAATAACCATCCACCCACCTCCAGCTGCCATCCTTGTGCAAAATCCTGAATTGTATGTACACGATTGCTCCTTGAGATAAAGTAACTTCAGCGAATTGGATAATTAAATTCCCTACATCATCCGGATGAACCAGATCGTTTGTTGTTCTTCCTAACAATTCTTCCGGCTCATAGCCAATGATGCGGGAAGTTGATGGACTGGCATATGTAATTTTACCTTTCGCATCTGTCAGTGCAATGGCATCATTGCTATTTTCAATAAGCGCTCTAAACTTTTTTTCCTTTTCCTCTAGATTTTTTTCATTCTCTTTCACTTCCTGTATGTACGCATGAATTTGATTATTCATCCAAATAAAATTCATGATAAGTTGGCCCATTTCACTCTTAGCATCAATGTAGGAAAAATTTACATTTGCGGAAAAGTTACTTTTCACAACCGCTTTAATAGAATTTGACAACTCTCTTATTGGTCTGGTGAAAGAATTAGAAAACAAAAAACTAAGCACTATGCTTAAAATAATAGAGAGTATAATCGCTGAAATAAAAAACTGTTTATTCTCTACGCCAAGATTGTCATCATTTTGCTCTGATATTTGAACGAGTTGATTTGTTATCGTTTCGAAAGCTTCATCGTGCTTTTTCATTTTTTGAGACAATCCGTTTCCCTGATCCAATCCCAACTCTTTATCTACTATTACCCATTTATCGAAACAAGTCTTGTATTGATCCAACAAGGAAACAATACTCCATTTGCCTTGTTCAGATAAATGCGCATCGTTTAATATCTCCTCGCGTAATACGTCTGTATTCAGCGTATGTAAAGAGATGTAATTCTCATCCTTGCGAAGTATGTAATCCTTCTCATTCCGTCTTACGGTGAGCAGCAATACCATGTTAATAGAATCCTGATAGGTTTCTACATCATGAATATATTTTCTCATTTGCCCCTCCAGTCCAAAATCTCTAAATCCTCTTTCATGTAACTTTAGAACAAAGAAATTATAGTCCTTCTGATACTCTTTCAATTCTGACTTTAACTTTATTAAGTTTTGTTCAGGTATGATGTTATTATTGTTTTTAGAAAGTTCATCTAGTTCAAGGTCGATTGTTTCAAACAATTGATCATTCTTTTGGAGGTATTCGTTTTCGGAAGTTTTATAAAAAAAATTATTCTTAGCATCGTACAGTAAAAACTGCATCCTGATTTTACTAAGCAATAAAATTTTTGATGAGTTGCTGTGGATCATGTTCTTAAACTCAGAACTTCTTTCGCGTGCCTGATAAATCGAATAACAATACACAGATACTATGGTAGTGATGAGTGTAAAGACACTAAATATGAGCAACAGTTTCGTTCTAAGGGTGTGAAAAATTCCAGGCCGCATGTCTACTTTCATTTGGTAGATGGTACGTTTATTTGAATTAGTTGGATGAACATGCATAGTTAATTAACAATTATTTAACACGATAAAACTCTGTAAGAGCCCTCATTTTAATGCAGGTAATTTATTAACAATAGCTTAACTTCGAATAATTTGAATCCCCCGCTTATCTTTATAACTAAGTGTCTAATTAACTTTCATCATGAAAGCAATCAAATGGGCAGGAGTAATACTGATAGTTCTCACATTGATCTATATATCAGGGGCACATCCTGCGCATTTAGTCATCAACAGTACTCCCATTTCTTATTCTACTATACTGCTACAGAAACTGGAGCAAAATATTACTAATGATGAACACCAGATAAAAGATTTAAAAGCCGGTAATGAGGCGAAAATTATTTGGGTAGACACTATTCATAAAACCAAAACACCCTATGCTATTGTTTATCTTCATGGATTCTCAGCTTCTCAGGCAGAAGCGCATCCTGTGCACTATAACATTGCCATGCGTTATGGTTGCAACTTATTTCTTCCGCGATTATATGCTCACGGATTGAATGAACCAGAACCTTTATTGTCGTTGACTGCAGAGAAATTAATCCATTCTGCAAAACAAGCCATTGCTGTGGGAAAGCAAATTGGTGAAAAAGTAATCCTGATGTCCACTTCTACAGGTGGTACATTATCTCTGTTGCTAGCAGGGTCTGATCCTGATGTTGCCGGTCTTATTTTATACTCTCCCAATATTGCTCTTTACGATAGTAAATCTGTACTCCTCACCCAACCCTGGGGATTGCAATTGGCCCGAACAGTTGTTGGAAGTAAGTATTATACCTTTCAAGCGCCGGATGCAGCCAAACCATACTGGAACACAAAATATAGAATCGAAGCGCTGATTGAATTAAAACGCATGCTGAATGCTTCTATGAATAAGAATACATTTCGTTCCATTCATCAACCACTCTTCCTTGGATACTATTACAAAGATCAAGATCATCAAGACGATGTTGTGTCCATACCGCGTATGTTGGAAATGTATGATGAACTGGGTACAATACCTGCGTTAAAAAGAAAAGAAGCATTTCCTGAGGCAGGCTTCCATGTGATTGCTTCGTCTTACTGGAGTAAAAACACATCCGTTGTACAGGAAAAAACCGAAGCATTTCTGGAACAAGTCATGAAACTAACACCTGTAAAATCAAACTAACATGTCGATCGCTTTGATACTCGCCGCAGGTAAAGGTACACGCATGCGCTCCCTTTTGCCAAAACCTCTTGTTCCTTTTCACGGACAAGCCATCGTGTCGCACCTCGTGAATAGTTTTAAGGAAGCAGGTACATCAAACATCTTCCTCATTGTAGGTCACGAAGCGGAATTAGTAAAACATGTCATGGGCAACAAGGTTCTATACATCGATCAGCCGGAACAAAGGGGCACTGCTCATGCCGTAATGCAGGCAGCAGAAATCATCGACTGGGCAAATAAAAATGTATTTGTCTTTGTAGGCGACAGTCCCTTGATCAGCGCTGATACCATATCCTGGCTGGAAGAACACCATAAGCTGACACAAGCAAGCTGCACTTTCCTTACGGCTGATTTTCCAATTGATCTTCCTTACGCACGGGTATTGAAAAATGAAGCAGGCATGCTGACAGGTTGTATCGAAGAAAAAAATGCTTCTCTAGAACAACTTAAAATTCGTGAACTCCTTTCTTCTCATTTTATTTTCAAAGGAGAAGACTTATTCGCTAATCTACATGAAATCAAAGCAGACAAAGACAATGGAGAATTTTACCTCACCGATATCATTACGCTGCTCCTCCATAAAGGACTTCGTGTAGAAGCGTTGAAAATAGACGACTACCAGGAACTGGTCGGATTAAATACACCGGAAGACATTCAGTGGGCGGAGCAATTTGTCCAATCATCAAAAAATAATCAGCCATGCAAACATTAGAAGAACAACTAGAGATCTCCAGAGATCATTTTATTACACACTTCGGTGAGGTGCCGACATTTATAGCTCATGCGCCTGGTAGGATTAATCTTATTGGAGAGCATACCGATTACAACCTTGGGCTGTCTCTGCCCTGCGCCATTAATAATTGGATCATGGTCAGTATCAAACCCAGAAACGATAAAAAAATTCATGTAGTCAGCGAAGACTTTCATGGAGAAATGCAGCTTGAGTTGGCAGAATCCTTCAAACCTTGTGCATCCTGGCAGCACTATATTTACGGTTGTCTCACGCTGTTTCAAAAAACGACACCGCTGCATACCGGTTTTCAGGCAGTGATCTCTGGCAATGTACCTATTGGTTCCGGTATTTCTTCTTCTGCCGCATTGGAAGTAGCCTTCATGAATGCGTTAAACCATACAGTAGGTGATCCACTTGATCCTATGACACTGATTAAATTGTGTCAGCAAACAGAACATCAATACCTCAATGTAAAAAGCGGTCTGCTTGATCAATATGCTTCTCAGTTTTCAAGAGCAGATCAAGCGATGATTCTCGATTTCAATAGTTTGTCACACCAATACATCACCGCAGATACATTAGACTATGTATGGGTATTGTGCAACAGCAATGTGCAGCGTACCTTATCAGGAAGCAAATACTCGGAGCGTGTACGTGAAACTCACAATGGCTTTCTAACCTTGCAGGAACAATTTCCTGAATTAAAAACCATTAGAGAGGTAGAAGAGCAACATCTTCCATTCCTTGATCACGTAGTACAACAAAAAAGAATCCGACACTACCTTTCCGAAAATCAACGGGTATTGGATACGGTAAAAGCCTTCTCTGAAAATAACATCCAACAAGTGGGTCGTCTGCTCACCGCTTCTCATAAGTCTTTAAGATACGATTACGAAGTCAGTTGTCCTGAACTCGACTACCTGGTAGAAGAGGCGCTCTCATCTGGCTATTGTTTGGGCAGCCGCATGATGGGCGGAGGTTTTGGTGGATGCACCATCAATCTTGTTCACAAAGATAAGATCGATGAGTTCCGCGATACACTGGAAGCGTCTTACTTTAAACAGTTCAATAAAGAAACAGAAATCAACAGTTACCAAACCGTAGACGGAGCAGGCGTTTCTCCTGTAACTAAAAATGTTTCACATCGTATTTGAGAATTTTCACGGAACCGAAAAAATCAAACTGATCAATACTCGATCGGGAGAATTTCTTTCGGTAATACCGGCTTACGGAGGAAACATTAATGAACTCGTACTCTACAAAAACGATGAACTTCATGCTGTGATAGCCGGTGACAGCAATATGGAAGAACTGTCAGGCAAACCCAGCAATGCTTACCGCGGAGCAAAGCTTAGTCCTTTCGCTAATAGAATTAAAGAAGGGGCTTATGTCTTTAATGGAACACGCTATACCTTTTCTAAAAATGACAACATACATGCCCTACATGGTTTAGTCTGGAACGTACCATTTCTGATCAAAGAAAAAATCGTAACCACTCACGACGCCAAGTTAATTCTGTCCTGGCATTATCAAAAAGCAAATCCGGGATTTCCTTTTGACTATAAAATAGAAATTGAATACGCTTTAAAAGAAGGAGAATTCAGCTGTCAGACGATCATCACCAATCATTCTCCTGTAGCCATTCCCATAGGCGATGGATGGCATCCTTACCTGTCTACAGGTTCCCCCATCAATGAACTCAAACTAAAACTTCCTTCTGTTAAGAAAATAGAAACAAATCAATCCCTAATTCCTACAGGCCGTTATATTCGTGATAATTCTTTTGCATTGGCAGCTTTGATTCAGGATAGTCAGCTGGATGATTGTTTTGAATTAGATCCCATCAAACGGATTGTAGAAACACTTCTGATCGATGAGCGTAAAAATTTAACACTCGTACTTTGGCAAAAAACAGGTGTCTATGGTTATAACTTTGTGCATGTGTATACTCCACCTCATCGCCGGTCTATCGCTATAGAACCGACTTCCTGTGCACCTGATGCGTTTAATAATAAAAATGGATTGATGGTGCTCGATCCTTTGGAATCTGTCGAATTGATGTTTGGTATTCGATTAGAATAGAAGTATAGAACATCTATCTAAACTTAAAATACTTATTACATGGGCTGTCCACTGACAGACCATTTGCATACATAACAAATGCTTTTGTTACAGAAACATTTAGGCCTGTCAGGGGACAGGCCGGGGAGATGGGGCATCTCTTTATTCATACTCTTTGTCTTTTAGAATTAATATTAAGTCGAATTATTTTTTCACCATCTTGTAATGCTTCTCTTTGCATTCAACTGTATAGATACCGGATAGCAAAGCAGATAGGTCCAACGAAGTTAGTTGATGATCTGCTATTCCCTGCCAAACAACGTGTCCAAGATTATCCCTTACTTTAATGACGTCACCTTGATTTGTTCCTGCTAGATGAACAACTGATTCGGTTGGATTAGGATATATCTTCAATGCAGCTGTAGCCTCACCATCTTCGATGCCTGTTACAGTAGCTGTAAATTCTAATCCTACTAATAAAGGATCATGGTCAGAACTTCTGAATGCATTAGCTTGATAGACATACGCTAGATTAAACTCTGTATTGTAATCGAGCGCTCTCGGCTCGGCAGCGTTGATGTGCCATTTCTCTGCGCCTGTTACATGACTCTCCATTTCTGCATTCACAAAAGCATGATCCAACGAGCCTGCAGCTCCATTAAATACAAAGGAGTAAGAATGATTGATCAAATTAATGAATCCTGAAGCTCTTAAAGCATCAATAGGATCTTCCTGTTCATAGGCATTGTAATCACCTACACTGAGTACTTTATCTGTTGTTGTACTTGTCAATGTGGCATCAATAAATGCCGCCAGTGCTGCTGCCTGATTCTTTCTTTTTTCATTGTAACAACTTTGTCCGTCGTTCTGATCCAAATCATTTCCGGTTGCCTCTGTGCAGCCTTTTGATTTGAAATGATTCACGATGAAAATAAATTGTTTATCTGTAGTTAAAACATGAAAGACTTGTGCCACCGGTGGTCTTGAAAACACCGGATTCGTGCCCGAAGAAGAACTTCCTACTATTTCCAATTTATCTGTTTTAAAAATGATGGCACATTTTATTTCATCTGTTCCTATAAAAGAAGGATCTGCTACTACAGCATAAGTTCCATTCATTCCGGTCTTTAATAAAATATATTGGTTCAATCCGGCGGAAAACTGAGTGATAGCGGATGAACTGCTGTTCCCATCGTTCTCCATTTCCATCAAACCGACGACATCCGCATTCATCGCATAGAGAGCGGCATAAATTTTTTCTGTTTGACGCATCAGTTCATTACTATTCGTTGCTCCTCTTGATGTTGGAAATCCACCTCCCAGACCATTGCCATTAAAAAAATTCAATACATTCATGCTGGCAGCTACAATATTCGCGGTCTCAAATTGTGGTACTTCAGGACGTTCTGCATACTCAATACTGTAATCAAGCGGCTGTATTCTGTAGACCCCGAAAGCATAATCCAAAATTCCTGTATTAAACTGAAAAGAAGAACCACCGCGCAACGTATGATCAATCGCATCAATAAAAGGAATAAGACCTGGATTTTCCACATTACTTCCATCATCTAACAAAATAGATCTCAAACTATCCAATTTAAAACGGTTCTTCAAAGATAAAATATTAGACGTGCCGCTAAAGGTATTTCCATCAGCCGGATCATCGTTGAGGTCAATGAAATTGGTCGGATTGACTAAAAAGGAATCAGCGGCTAAAAGCACTTCTCCATAACGAGCCAGGTTATAATTTTCAGATACATAGAGTGGCACAGCAATCTTGATCAGCATACCTTCAAATGCTTCTCTGCTTTGCAAAGCTGCTATAGCAGGCATAGGCAATACAACTGGAGTCAATTCATGACCGGAAGACAAAATAGCGATGCTGGAAATAGACTCCAACTGAGTACGGCCAAAAGATTCTTTTACCGTACCGTATACTCTTACTTTATCACCGGCTGCGACGTGGTAACTACTTAAGTTATCATACACGAAAATTGCATCTGATGTCAACGCATTACCATCTCCATCCTGATCCTGCAGGTAAAAACCTTTCAATTGATTTGCAGCTTGGAAGTCTGCGGTAACAATGCCTTCTGTTACAACCAGCTGATTGATATATGTGCTTGAAAACGCATCTCCTTGAATCTCATAAATCGATATAAGCTCTAAGGTTGCACCATCAAGTTCTAAGTCTTTCTCTGCTAAACCTGAAACGTGATGTATCGATCCTTCATGAGGGCCTGCAGTTATTGGATGGTAACGAACGTAAACCGTTTGCCCTGCCATAGCTTCGGAAGCTGCTACGTTGACCGCATTTGTAAAAGGACCGGTAGCAGAAAGCGACAATTCAAAAGGATCTTCTGTAGTCAACACAGCATCACTTGTCAGCATGTTACCTGAAAGTGTATAATTTTTCACTTCAGATGATTGGTTGATCAAAGTAGAAAAAACTAAAGAAGATGGACTAACCAAAAGTTCTTCAGCATCTCTTCCGCCTAATGTAATAGAAGTTGTATTGTCCGTAAAAGAACTGCTGCAAGCAAATGTTCTTGCTGTAGTGAATGTATGGGAAGTAACGTTGTAAGTACCCGTCGCCACCAGGTACACCGCTGAAGCAAGATCCGTAGCTAAGAACGAAGTAGATTGCAATTTACCTCCACTGTACAAATCATTCACTGGAAGTTCATAACCAGCAGTGCCAGAACTTACCAAAGCAGAACCAATTGCTGTTCCATAAAAAATCGCATCAATGGGAACAGTACTTGAAATAATAGAAGCAACAGGAAGATTAAATACCGCGATACCATCTGCATTGCCTCCTCCATTTCCGAATACACCGGAAGCCTGAGCATTTCCTATTGATCCATCACCAGCAGTTGTGACTGTATTGATCGTTCTTAGTTTAGCACCGGTAACAGTGATTGAAGAACCTCCCACATATACCACATCACCTTTTACTACATTTCCTGTATTAATTTGAAAGGCATAAGATAAGGTATTTCCAGTAATCCAGCCGTTTACATTTGCAGTACCGTTATTACTGACGATCACAGTATAAGGAGTGACGCTGAAATCAATCGTTTGAGTAGCGGTTAATTCAACAAATTCAAAAGGAGAATCAGTGCCTGCCGGGTTTGCCAATATTTCAGAAATAATTAATCCTGATTGTGCATGCAACGATTGAATGCATACAAAAAAACAGGCAATTGTCAGTATAAATAATTTAGTAAATTTCATAGCGTGCGGTTATAGCCTCGTGAGCATTACAAAATTACAACCGATAAAAAATCCAGGTGTTACGCGTTTATTAAGTTATCGTGTATAAAATCAGGAAAGAGAAAGAGTAATCCCGCTTTCTCTTTCCTGATTTTCAATATAATAACTATTTAGAGACAACGATGGTTTTAGCACCAATGAATTTCAGATCGGGATAAATCTTATTATTAATATCAATAAACAGCTCCGTTGGCTTAGCATCGGACAAAATATTCTTCACCGGCTGAATTTCTAACTGCTTTCTTAGTTCTTCTGCATTATTACCATTGAACAAACTACTCATTCCATTGAACGAATTATTTTCAATGCTGACAATTCCTTTCACAAGATCATCCTTATAAGCAGCATTTTTTACTTTGAAAATGTTAGTAAAACCTGATACCGTAGAATTGGAGAGAGAGACCTGACAGTCCGGACCAATTTGAACGGCCTCTGCACAAAAAGATGTTTTGTTGTTGCCGTTAAGATCATATTGAATCAACGTGAAATTATATGCCTTTAATTTTGTTATCCTTTTGTTGGGATCAAATCCTTTCTTATCAGAATTGTAACTATCAATTTCAAAACAACGAGAACCGGAAAAATCTCCAATTAAAGGGTTTCGGAACGCAATGCCTTGCTGCACTTTTCCCTGATACCCGTAATTGAAGTCAAAGTCATCGTCATTGCATTTGTAAGAAATAATATTATTCAGTTCTACCGATCCACCGTACGACTCGAAGGAATCATCATTGGAATAACTAATTTGCACATGATCAATAATTGTATGTTGTCCAATAGCAGCTAAAGTAAGACCGTTAAATTCTTCGTCTATTTTTATTTTATTGCCTGGATATTCTACACGTACATAACGGATAATACCTGAATTGTCTTCATCATTGTCACCACCATACTGTGTATACTTAGTATCCAGCCCCCAGTCAATGGCACTCATGCCTCCTATATGATTGGTCGTTCCATTTCCAATCAATATAATTCCGCCCCAATCACCGGACTTTCTTTCTCCGACAGATTTGTTGGAAGTGAAAATAATAGGATCTCTTTCCGTTCCTGATGCTATGATCTTAGAACCTTTTGTGATAACCAAAGTACCACACGTTTCAGATTCTCCTCTGATGACTGTTCCAGGCTCGATGGTCAAAACAGCTTTATTGGTTACATATACAGCACCTGACAAAAGGTATGTATTCTTATTGCTCAAAGTTAAATCCTTATCGATGATGCGAGGAATGATCAAATTATGAGCCATGTAATGATTGCCGTTAGGAGCAAAACTTGTCCAGTTTTTTGTCCAGTCCTGCTCTCCGATTGCACCTCGGTATCCATCTATGTCAGGCTGTTGAGCCCATGAAATAGTCCCTACAAAAATAAATATCATTAAATAATAGCTGGTTTTCATTTTCTATCGCATTAAGAGTGTATCAATTGTCTTTACCAAGCAATAATTTTCTAATCATTTCCTCGTATAATAAAATAGACCAGATGATATTATCACTGTCTGCGTAAGCGATAAAATTATCTAATGTCACGCTAAACGCTTGATTCAATTGTTCAGTTGCTTTTGCTTCTTTTTCAATCAAAGATTTATTCTCGGAATTTTCAGGAACACCTAACACGCTGAGTGTAACGCCAGGCTTATTGGAAAGCGCAGTGTAAGGCAATAGATAAGTAATGACTTTGAAGCGATCCTTATAGATGGCAATCAATTCACCTTTGTTCTTGCTTTTCAAATCAGACATCGTATGAAATTTATCGACACTGGCATCTGCATTGACCAATACAATCTCTTTGTTGTTCTTACTCTGTGCCTGTGTCTCCTCGCCCCCAGCCAGCAAACAAAAAATGCTTATACTTAACAATAACCTCTTCATTCCTTTTACTTTTTCGTACAAAGCAAATCAAATTAAGTTGCCCAGACCGAAAATGTAAATTATCAAATTGTAATGATTTGGAAGTTTATATTAAAATAATGATGGTTGTTGAGACAAATAAAAAGAGAATCCGATCATCGTCCCTCCAAACTGGCATTCCCTCTACACTTGGGTTGTTATTTTGGTCTAGTTTAATATAGAGGCTTTCGATCAATAACAAAAGTAATGCACAATTATCAAAATCTGAAAGTAATAAACAGATTGCAGGGGTGCCAAAGTGAAAAAGATTGTGCGGCGGCATGTGCGTTAACTTTGGCACGCCTGCGGCCTCTTAATAGAAAGTAATAGGTTCAGCGTAGCAGCTGACCGACCGGAGGAATGCGGGCTGTAGAAATTGGACATCCAGTGTAATTTAAAACTTGTCGTAGAGTACTAAATAAATTGCAAGAGTTCAACAAAGTATTATCATTTGGGGAGACCGCTTATGCTATACTAATAAAAATAGTATTCACAAAGACCTCATTTGAAATGATTAGCAAAAGTGCATTGTAATATGTTGTTTTTTACATTGATAAAAATCAACTATTACAACCTCCTATGATTAATAATAGGTTTTGCTGGCGAGTTATCTTTGTACCTCTAGTAATTGTGGTTGTAACAAGATTTGAAAGTATGATAATTGAAAACCTAAAAAAGCAAAAACAATCTATATTAAATGGCGATTTCGAACTTGTTTATTCTACTGAAATAATGGCATTGTCCAATCAGCATTGGACACCAAGCGATGTAATAAAAGAAACTCTGAATTTTCTCTGCATTAAAGAAAACTCTAAAATCATAGATATTGGAAGTGGTGTTGGGAAATTTTGTATTAGCGGAGCTGTTTTAAAACCCAAATGTTCCTTTTATGGTGTAGAGTGTAGAGAGAAATTTGTCGACATTTCAATTAAGATTAAAGATGATTACCGCATTGATAATTCATATTTTATTAATAGAGATTTTTCAGCTATAGATTTCAATAATTTCAATGGAGTTTATTTCTTCAATTCCTTCCAAGAAAATATCGATGACAAAGCGGTAATTGATGAATTAAGTCAGCTTTCATATGACTTATACTGTAGGCATAATCAAAATCTGTATCTAAAATTAAATAATATGCCTGAAGGTACAAGGTTAGCAACTTATCAGACAAACGATATTTTTATTCCAAATTCTTATAAAATCACAGAAAACGGCTTTGAGACTAAATTGAAATTCTATGTCAAAAATAATGATGTAGATAAAAACACTTCAATCTATGAAAACTAAGCATGAATTATTAAGAGAAGGTGTTACTAAAGTCAAAGACATGGGTTTTAGAATGGTGGACACCGAAAATATATATTATGATGAAGTCTATAGTGCTTATTTCCATAATATGCTAATTCAAAAGAAAGGGACTAGCAGATACTTAGACGAAGTAATTGATGAAATTATAAAAGAAATAGAATTTAAATCAAATCCAACATGAAAAAAAAAACAATACTTGTAGTGTGCGATGACAACGTCATTTACAGTAAACTTGCTGAAGCATATCTTATAAAATTTGCAGGGCACTGGAAAAATACTTTTAGCGCTGGTATAAACATTACAGATAAAAAAGTATCTCCAGATCTCAAAATTATATTAACAGAAGATCAATTAGAAAACAGTATAGCATATTCATTAAAGAATATTAAAGATTTTGAAATAAACTCTTATGATTACATACTTGCATTAACTCCAAATGCTCATGAGTATTGCAAAAATAATATCCCGAAAAAAGAAATCGCCTTATTAACGATTAATTCACTCAAGACTGAACAAGTAGAGTCCGTATATGAAGTTAGCAAAGAAATAAAATCAGAATTATTGAAATTTGTTAAAAATGGTCCCATCAAAAGATGGATAGAATTTAACTAATCTAAAGGATTAAAAATCCTCCATGACCTATAAAAATACTAATTACAAATGGATATCATTTACATTCTTGATTTAATAGGAACATTTGCATTTGCAGTTAGCGGAACGATATCAGGTACAGAAAAAAAACTGGATCTATTTGGAGGGGCAGTTATCGCTTTTGTAACGGCGATTGGCGGTGGAACCCTACGGGATCTTCTTATAGGTAGTAGGCCAGTTCATTGGATTACGGACCTCAATTACTCATATGCAATTTTTCTGGCGATCATACTGAGTTACCTTTTAAAAGCCTCCATTCTAAAGTATAAAAAAACAATGTTCTTATTCGATGCGATTGGAATTGGAATTTTCACAATTATAGGTGTACAAAAAACATTATCATTCGGGTTAATGCCTATTATAGCTATAATGATGGGTACAATATCGGCTGTATTTGGAGGTGTTATTAGGGATATACTATGTAATAGGATTCCGAGTATTTTAAGAAAAGAAATATATGCGACGGCATGTGTAATAGGAGCAATTTTATTCTTAATTCTTGATTGCTTCTTACTAAATATGAATGTTACCATTTCGATTACTATTTTAACTATCATAGTAATTAGAATATTTGCGATAAAAAAAGGTTGGTCATTACCCGTCTTATATTAATTTCTAAAAAATAATTCGGGATACATGATTTCTACTATTAAAAAAAAACTTAGTTATATTTATCCGATTACACAAACAGTAAGTTCTTTGTATAATGGGACTCTCGAGATAACATATATAAACGGCAAAAAAATATTAAATACCCAAAACACTAATTACTCCTTTGGGAGCTTGCATAAAGTAATGCAGTTCTCATTAAACCGAATCATTATAAAAGGAGACTCTCCTATACTTTTACTAGGACTAGGCGGAGGATCTGCGGTAAAAATTATACGAAGTGAATTCTTAAAGAAAAACCACATCGATATCGTAGATATTGACTCGGTAATGATAGAAATTGCCAGAAAGGAATTTGGGTTAAACGATTATTCTGATCTAAAAGTATATTGTCAAAATGCATCTTCTTTTGTAGAAGAAACGAATAACAAATATGGACTCGTTATTATAGACTTGTTCATCGACAAAATCACTCCAGAATATTTTTATGACAGCATTTTTTGGACAGATGTGCTTATGCTAACTAAAAAGAAATGCTGCATAATATTTAATACATTAACCGCTAATAATTTTACAGATAAGATTAATTGTATTAACAAGATGTTAATCGATGCTAAATTCGAAGTGTATAGTTATAAAGAGATAGAATTATCAAACACTGTTTTGATTGCAAAAAGAAGATAAAGGAAATCCAATTTTAAATCCCTCTATGGGGGAATTGATAATTAGACTCCTTTATAAGTTCTTTAACATTATTGATTACAATGCTTCTTCCACTTACGGTAATAATATCAAGGGTTTTAAACTCATGTAAAAGCCTGACCAAATTTTCTTTCGCAGTACCTACAAGCGCCGAAAGATCATCCCTACTAATATTAATTTGTGTTTTAACAGTTGAATCTGGGGATTGCAACTTCTCCTTTAAAAGTAGTAAATGTAATGCTAATCGCTGTCTAACTGACATCTGAGAAATGATAGTCAATGTGTTTATCAAAACGCCGAATTCATGACTAATATTTTTCAATAACAAGTTTGACAGCTGCGGTGATTTTTCAACTAACTCAATAAATATACTTTTTGGAATAAAACAAATAACGGAATCTTCCATTGCAGCGGCAGAATCAGGATAGTTTTCATCGCTTAAAATGGCATGGTAGCCTATAATATCAGCCGTTTTAGATATGTAAAATATTTGTTCTTTACCATCATTTCCTGTTTTGTACTTTTTTACTAAGCCTTGTTTTATATAGTAAATTCCTGTTGCAGGACTATCTTCGTAAAAGATGACTTGTTTTTTTTTATAAAGTCTAGTTTTAAGATGAGAATTCAAATAATCCAAATCTTTTTCACTTAAACCACTGAAAACTGAATCTGAATTGAAGTGAAATTTACTAAAAGAAAATTGATCTAAGGTTTTCATTAAGGGGACACCATTGAAGTGATATTTGTAAGGTATGCTAATTATTGATATAAATCAATTATTAGCATATCGTATGCTCAATTAGCATTTCCTAATTCTACTTAACTTTACTTAAATATGTATACACATTCTTCGCTTATATAAAGATGGTACTAAACAACCTTATAAAACCAATAGACTTGATCACAGATAAAGATTTTGATCTTGTCTATTCGCCAGCAATTAGAGCTTTATCTAGTCGACATTGGACATCTATCAAAATTGTAAAAAAGGCTGTTAACTTTTTGTGTTATAAAGAAAATACTAAGATACTCGACGTAGGCAGTGGAGTAGGTAAATTCTCTATTCTTGGAGCTCTGTTAAAAGCTAGTAATTTTTTTTACGGAGTTGATTTCAGAAAGGACTTTATTGAGATTTCAGATAACCTTAAAAAAGAGCACCGAATTGAAAATGTGTTTTTCTTACACAACTATTTTGACAAAATAGATTTTAATAATTTTGATGGCATATATTTTTTCAATTCCTTTCATGAAAGAATTGATAAGGATACCGTGATCGATGAATTGAGTGAGTTTTCATATGATTTATATAAAAAATATACTCAAGAGTTTTTTCTAAAGATTAATTCTATGTCAGAAGGTACACGATTAGTTACATACCATACTGAAGATATCCATATCCCTTACACATACCGAATTGTTGATATGCATTTTGAAGGCAAACTTAAATTCTATATCAAATGTTTGGATGAAGGAGATCTTGAATAAATAAAAAATCAAATAAATAATAACAAAGATGAAAAAAAACATACTTATAGTCTGCGATAACAATACGCTTTACAGCAAGCTGGCAGAGGCATACTTCAAGAAATATGCCGGACATTGGAAAAACATATTCAGTGCTGGAATTAACATTGATAGCGTGTTGGTATCTGAAACGCTAAAGGTAATACTAGCAGAAGATAATTTAGAATCAACAATAGATTATACACTAAAAAGTGTAAAGGAGTACAATCTTAATTCGTTTGATTACATCATTGCTTTGACAGAACAGTCATTCAACGATTTGAAAAAGGAATTACCTGAGGACCGGATTATATTGGTAAATATTGAAACCATAAGAGGACAAAAAATGAATTCACTAGAAAGTATCAATGACAAAATAAAATTAGAATTGTTTGAATTCGTTAAAAAGGGGCCTATAAAAAGGTGGCTGGAGCTAAACTAATTACTTAACAATATAACCTTCTATGCGGTAGATATGAAACCCGATTTCGTTCTTTTGGCCATGTTAAAATTAAAATGCCCTCAATGCCGAAAGGGAGATATGTTTTTGTACTCTAATATGTATAGTTTTAAAAAATTTGCAGCTATGCCTAGAAATTGCACTTGCTGTGGTTTAAACTTAATGCCCGAACCTGGCTTTTATACCGGTGCAATGTATATCAGTTATGGCTTGAATGTGGCATTATTTACACCAGGATTCATCATAACAGCAACCTGCAATTTATCTTTTACAAAGTTCATTTTGCTATATTTTTTTCTAGTCATAGGAGCATCCGTTTATATATTCCGACTGTCGCGGGCGATATACTTGTATATTTTCATTGACTATAATCCCAAATTATCAAATTGTAATAATAAATGAGGGCATTTCAATTGATATAAAACTAATAAAAAATATTACACAGAAGCTTACTCTATATTAAAAACGTATGTATAATTTAATTCTAGTTATACTTATCCCAGTTATTGCTTTATTATTCTTGCCAATTAAAAAAAACAATCGTCCACTGTTTTTTTTAATGTTAATTGCCTCTGCAATAATTTGTATTGGGTTATCCTTTAATATTTCCTTAAACACAAGGATATCCTTACCATCACTTGGGATTATTTTAATAGTTGATAAAATTTCCAGGGTATTTTTAATCCTAATTTCTTGTACTTGGTTAATTTCTATAATTTATAATTATGACTATGGGAAATATAATTTCAAAGAAAAACAAACACAATTCTTCTTATACCTGAATGTTTTATTATCAGTTGTCATGATAAACGCCTGTGCTGGTAACTTGATAACTTTATTCATTTTTTATACTATAGGCATACCATTGACATATCCATTAATTAATATCAGAAACACAGAAGAATCTCAACAGGCAGCATCTGGATTTATTAAACAAACCCTCTTACCTGCCTTTTTTATTTTTTTACCGGCTATAATTATTACGCAGATTATTTTGGGCCATATCGATTTTAATAGCACATCAACTCTTGGTTCAAACAAGATTAACCCCTTAATCGGTGGTGGGTTGTTATTTATGTATGTGATTGGTATTTCAAAAAACTCTATTTTCCCATTCAGCACATGGCTGCCAGGCACTAGTTCGGCTCCAGCTCCAGTTAGTGGGCTCATACATTCCGTTGCTACCGTGAAAACAGGATCAATAGCATTAATGAAAATTGCAATTTATATATTTGGATTAGACTATATTCATAAACTTACTTCAAATTTCATTACCGGTGGCTGGCTTACGTATTTATGTGGATTCACGGCAGTTTACACGGCCTATAAAGCATTAAAGACAGATGATTTAAAACAAAGATTTACCTACTCTACAGTAGGACAATTATCCTATATCATTTTAGCCATATTAATAGGAACAAAGACCGGTATTATAGCTGGGTTATTGCATTTGGTGACTCATGCCATTGCAAAATCTTGTCTTTTCTATGTCGTGGGTTTTTATGGCAGTGTATATGGCACCGTTTCTGTAAGGAAAATAGGTGAAATAATTCCTTCAACCAGGTTTATCGCATTTGTAATAGCTGTATGTGGATTAAGTATTACGGGATTCCCATTCTTAGCAGGCTATTATAGTAAAGATATGATGCTAATTGAAGAATGGAATAATCATTACTATGCCTCCGCTATCTTTTTAGTTATTGGAGCAATTATAAATCTGTTCTATATTATTGGTCCTATAAAAAATGCATTCAAAACTCCTTCAGTAGATCTAAAAATAAAACCTGTGCCAAAGTCAATGATGATAGTATTTACCATATCCATTTTACTTCTGATTGGTGCTAATTTTTACATGTCATTTCTGACATTAATTATTAAATAAAAGATGTGTTCATCAACAAAATAAATTAAATCATAAAACTATTAGCAACAGATTCTTAATCCGCACTTAAATCAAACTGGATTTGTCTTTTATCCATAATTTTAGTTGATGGTTAAAAGAGGTCTGATAGACCGTATAGCAAGAAGGTATATCTCTCACAATACAACAATATGTCGCTAATCTAGTCCCTATAGGAGCTTTAAGAAGTTGTAAACACATATAATCTCGATACTGTTGGTAGTGTAGATTGGAGGTTGTGACACTACAATCCATCATCCTGCTTTTTTCTATGTTTTCATAAAATGAATTGAAAAAATAATAAGAATTGTAAGCTAAAAAATCAATATCGATTATATTTGAATGCAATATTTTCACATTATGTACATGATGATCACTAATGATTTGTCTTGAAATATCAACTAGCTCCTTTCTTTGTTCTACGCCATAAAAAACTCCCAAAGTAGTTAAAGCTCCTACAATACAAAATTTACCAACGCCACTTCCTATGTCTAAAACTTTTGTATCACTACTTTGTACCAAAAAAGACGCTGCCTTTTTTGCAACCTCTATAGAAGTCCAATGCAGTTCAGATAGACTTTGAATGTAAGGTGAATATAACTTATCAAAATCAATATCAGAAATCGGTAGATCGTATCGAATAGATTGTATTATCATAGGATGTTATATTACAATTGTCTTATTCAATTAAACTATAATTATTGGATTGAATTTATTTTGCCGGTCTCATAAATATAGGTTAATAATAGAATATACCTATTGATTAAAGTCAACTTATAGATTGATTAAACAGCTATAAAAATGCTATTAATGTGGTATCTTAGTTATCATTGATAACTATATAATCCATATCTAAAATACAAGATCAATTATACCTTATGACACGCTATTTTAAATCCATCCGTCGATTCTACAAAAAACATGAAGCATACATGAAAATAGATTTGATCATGTATGCTACATTCATCGTAGCATTCGTCATTTTTTTTATATTCTTTGCGTAATCGCTAAAGTAAACCGAATTGACACTACTTTATACTTCAATAATTATCCCTGCAAAGGTTAATCCTCCACCAAAACCTAGAAGCAATAATTTGTTGCCTTTTTTCACCTTTCCTGCTTTTATCCCAAGATCCCAGGCGATTGGAATAGAAGCTGCTGAAGTATTTCCATATTGTTCAATACTTGTCAGCATTTTACTTAAAGGATAATCGAGAGCTGCAGCAACAGCTTCAATGATCCGCATGTTAGCACTATGTAGAATTAACCAATCTAAGTCCCCAAGTTTCAAATTATTCCTCTCTAGCAATTCTTTAACTTTAAAGACCATATTTTGTACGGCCCATTTAAATACAACCTTACCGTTTTGATGAATTTTACCATTGGCTATTATTTCTTCATTATTGATAATACTATTACCATGCGATAAGTATAAATCTTTTCCATGACTACCATCCGTACCCGTTATTCCATTAAATATTTTCGCATCACTAGATGGTTCTATCAAGACTACGCCTGCTCCATCACCAAACAATATACAAGATGAGCGATCTGTATAGTCTGTAAATTTAGATAACGTTTCAGCTCCAATTACCAATATTTTTTTATGTGTTTTCGCAGCAATTAATCCCTTGGCTAATATCATTGCATATACAAAACCGGCACAGGCTGCCATCACATCTATGCATCCTGCATTAGTAATATTTAGTTTGTGTTGTACTTGGCTTGCTGTATTAGGCATGATCTGATCAGCAGTGGTCGTAGCAACAATAATGAAGTCAATACCTTCTAAGCTAGTACCATGATTTTCCTTTAATAAGTTTTGTACTGCTTTTACCGCTAATTCACTTGTGTATTCATATTTAGAGGCAACTCGTCTTTCTTTAATTCCTGTCCTGCTCTGAATCCATTCATCATTGGTGTTAATGATATTTTCAAACCATGTATTTGGAATAACATTTTCAGGAGTATAGACCCCAATTGCAGAAATTTTAGAATTCATCAATGATAGTTTTAATTAGCGGTAATCAATACTTTATATCCAGCCTTCCAGCTGAATAATGCGAGGCCTAATTTACTGAAAATAAAAAAAAGTAATATTGATAAAAATCAACAATTATACTTATCCAAGTTCAATTAATATACTCATCAGACATTTATATTTGACAACGGAAAAAATCAAACGTCTTTATCAAAAAGAAGAATAAAACAAAGGAACAGATACAGAATACGCTGGATGAAGATTTTGACTTAATATATTCTGATAAAATCAGGAACTTTTCAAAACGTAACTGGACACCTATTAGAATAATAAATGCAGCTGTCGATTTTCTCTGTTATAAAAAAAATCTAAAAATACTTGACACAGGAAGTGGAGTTAGTAAATTTTGCATCATCGCTGCTTTACTTGATTGCAAGAATTATTTTTATGGCGTAGATTATTGAAAGGATATATAGCAATTTCAAATAACCTGAATTTGCTATATAAAATTGGACGCACCGATGAAATTAACCACCGTTTGTCGAAATAGATGTTAAAAAAAAAGTCCTAGAGTGCAGTATTACCTATACTACCGTATTGAAGTCTAGACGTTTAAAAAAAGGTATCGTTAAAAAGTTTTACACAGCGCTTTAAAACTCTACTTTATATTTTTGATCATTGCCAAAAGTATATCTTTAACCGCTTGTTTGGTGGCATCTTCCACATGATAATATTTGCTTTGCAAACTTCCGAAAGACATATATTCCATTTTTTTAGAGCAGAATGTTTTACTAATGGCCTGCAATACATCTTGCTGAACCTTATTAACTGTAACTCCAGAGGTATACATGAGCTTCATGAGGTAAGCTATTTGTGCGACAGACAAGCTAGTTTCTACTTTGCACTGCTTGGATGGGAATAAACCTAATTGATCAGATGAAAAAGATTTTATCCTTTTCATGCATACTTTGAGTTCATTTTTTAGCCATTGTTTTAATATGTCTTTGATTGGTTCAAAATCGGATGAAAATGAAATAGAAGCACAGGAAGATATGCAACTGAGTTGATCAAGATAAAGTTGAAGAATGTTAGCTTGATTGTTTAGATCATCTGCATTCTTAAGTTTGACCTTGATCTGATGGGTTAGGTATTCGAAAAACCCAGGTAAATTGTAATTGTAGGTAATTAAAAATAAAATAAGCAATTCTTGATGTCTGTCAACATCTTTTTCAGAATAGATAAACTCGTTATTCCAACGGTTACAAAAAGTGTCGAGGTAGTGAATATAATGTAGCGTACTACTTATTAATGGGAAACAAAGAGGCTTTAATGTTTTTTGAAAATCTTCGTCCATCTCGCTTATCAGTACCCGGAGTTCTACGACAACAAAATTTGTTTTAGTACGAACATCTCGGAAGCCTAAGTCTGATACTGGCAATGAATGATCTAAATAATCCCAAAAATGAGTTTCTAAAAAGTATAGGACTTGATCGCACTTTAACCTGATATTTTCATGCCGTTTATGCTGTAGCAATGCTATCTGATGGTTTTTAATAAGAATTGCAATCGCTTCCTTCGTTGGTTGATTGAATGCATTTACTTTTATCTCATTAATGACCGACAAAGTTTCTATTTCTTCTTTGTCTTCGCCATGTCCAATCTGCTCATCAAATGATCGAAGGCTATACTTCACTCTAGAAATAGGTTATGTAACCTTACACGTTAAATCGGGAGTGATACTTGAAAAGAGTAATCTGATAAAAGTAACCGATGATATGTGTAAAATTAGCTATTGAACTTGTTACCGATTTGTAAACGATGGATTCTTATTAATGGGTATATGTAAATGAAGAAATAAATATTTTTTCATTTATTTCTTCTTACACTAAGCGCTTAGGTATTGTATTTAAACATTAAATGTTGCTTTGCTTAAAAAAAAGTGAAGCGGTAAGCTTCACTTTTTTAATATTTTTACTAATGCTCATCCTGTAGATCTTTCTTCTGATTTGAAAGCCATTTTTTAAAGTAACGTGTTCATATCACGGCTTGTCTTTTTAAAGACCGGTTTGAATTGAGCGAAGGGATCTTTTGTCAACCATTCATACTTCACAGCCATGTTCATGATCTTTCTGAAACGTTCGATGTGTTTCATGGCTGTATTTTGTCCGCAGGGTTTTTGATGGTCCTTCGGTTTATGTGATTTTAAGAATAGTTCGAAGTCTTTGATGAACTTGTAGTTTAACTG
>JACMQM010000288.1 GCA_014376985.1 Cytophagaceae bacterium
AGAGCGAATTAAAGAAGACCCTGGGTGGCATTAACTTCGTGCCGTTTAAAGGATCTAAAAGGGTCTTCTTTAATTGGTTTTCGTGGCGCCCTTTTCTTTTGTTTCTTTTCTTTTGGGCGATCAAAAGAAAAGAAAAAGGATCGATTGAAAATGACAATGATCAATACCATAGCCCTTACAGGAAGTAAAACACTAATTCTATTCTATTTAATAAAGACAAGTGATTATCCATAAGCCTAATTTTGAGGTCTGCACCCCAAAATTAGACAAGTTCGGCTATGGAAAAAAGAGAGATGAGAGATGAAAAGATATGAGAGTAGATATCTTCAGATGTCGCATTTTATAAAACGTCCTCACACAGCATGAATAAAGGAGACTGTGCATTTTATTCCCCGCACAAAAAATACATTTACCTGTAAGAAGCGCTGGTGTTTTTTGTAGTCTATCAGACTCCGCTATCTTATCTTCCACTTAACATTTAATCTATGAAAACGAAACTACACTTACTCGTGTATGGATTAGCGCTTTGCCTTTGTTCCACGGTTGCTTTGGGACAACGGAACGTGAGTTCTAAAAGAGGTATCGCGTATGGATACCATTCACCTGCCGACATGCAAGCGGTTTCTGCGGGTGTTTCCTGGTGGTATAACTGGTCATTGAAGCCTGATGCATCGGTCGGTGAAGCGTATAAAACTGCCGGCGTTGAGTTTGTACCCATGGTTTGGGGAGGCACACCCAATGTCGATCAGGTAGCGGCCAGCATACCGGATGGAGCCAAATACTTATTGGCCTTTAATGAACCTAATTTCGGTGTACAATCCAACATCACGGCACAACGCGCGGCGGAACTCTGGCCAGTGTTTGAACAAGTAGCGGCCAGAAAAAATTTAAAGCTCGTTTCTCCCGCGGTGAATTATTGTGGTGGCAATTGCAATCAAACCGATCCGCTGGTTTACCTGGAAGAATTCTTTGCTGCTTGTCCTGATTGTAAAGTAGATTACATCGCTTTGCATTGGTACGCTTGTACACCAGATGCCTTGATCTGGTACCTCAATCGTTTTAAGAAATTTGGTAAACCAATCTGGTTAACAGAATTTTCCTGCGGTGATCAATCGGATTTATCATTGGCGGTGCAGAAAAAATACATGCAGGAAGCGGTGTCTATTTTGGAAAACGATACGAGTGTATTTCGTTACGCCTGGTTTGCCGGACGTACCACAGAAATTCCGAATGTCAATCTTTTAGGTACTTCCGGACAATTAACGGAACTCGGACAATTGTACGTCAGCCTTCCCATCGGCACACCGATTCAACCCATTGCTTTACCCGGAAAAATGGAAGCAGAATTGTACACAGCCATGTCTGGTATCTCTACGCAAAGCACGACAGATACAGGCGGTGGTTTGAATGTAGGATGGACGGATAATGGCGACTGGACAGAATATAAAGTCAATGTGACCGCTGCAGGCTCCTATGAATTTACAATGCGTGTAGCGGCTGCAGCAAATGGTGGCAGCTTTCACCTGGAACTCGATGGACAACGCGTCTCGCCTACCACGGCTGTGGCTTCTACCAGCGGCTGGCAAAACTGGACCGATTTGAAAGTAAGCAATGTAATGTTGCCGCAAGGAAATCATACCTTGCGATTGGTATTTGATACCGGAGGATTCAACCTCAATTACCTGACTGCGCAAACGGTGCCGACACCGCCGCCGGTAGCTGCATTCAACCTGTCTGCGGCTAATGTTTGTAGCGGAGCGAATACCGTGGTTACCAACAGTTCTACCGGTAACATCAGCAGTTACAACTGGAACTTCGGAGTCGGTGCAACACCTGCCACAGGCACAGGCAGCGGGCCTTTCACTGTTGTGTACAGTTCTGCCGGCAGCAAAACAATTTCACTGATCGCTACAGGCACCGGAGGCAGTACGATTGCAACCAAGACCGTGAATGTTGCCTCTTGTGTCAATACGAATCTTGCGCTGTTAAAACCTGCTTACGCTTCTTCTCAGGAATCAGGAGGAACAATTCCTGCTTACGCGACAGATGGAAAAACGTCTACACGCTGGTCAAGTGTATTCAGCGATCCGCAATGGATCTATGTGGATTTACAAACAGCCAGTCAGCTGAGCAAAATCATCCTCCGCTGGGAAGCCGCTTCAGGAAAAGCGTATACGGTAGAGTCTTCCAATGATTTAAATACATGGACACCACTGTATTCGACCACTATAGGCGATGGCGGTGTGGATGAATTTACGGTGAGTGGCGCAGGACGTTATGTGCGTGTAAGAGGCACGCAACGCAATACCACTTATGGCTATTCCTTATGGGAGCTGGAAGTATACGGAACGTCAGGCGCACGAACAGGTGAAAGTGAGGCATCCGAAATGTTGTCTTCTACGCTGTCTGTATATCCTAATCCTTTCTCTTCTGAATTAACGCTTCAGGCGAATGCCAAACAAGTGAATAAAATAGAAGTGTACAACAGTGCCGGGCATTTGGTAACCAGCATTGATCATCCGGATCTGTCCAGTCAACACGTACAGTTCGGTGCAGAGTTACCGGACGGATTGTATGTGATTAAATTATTTGGTCAGGAAGGCGTGAATGTTTTGCGTGTGGTGAAATCACGTTAAGCATTTTTAATTCTTCAGCATAAAAAAAAGCACCGAGGGGATCGGTGCTTTTTTTTATTAGGGCCAAATTGAATTATTTATTTGCGGATTATTTTTTGTTGTTCTACGAAGGTATCTGTTTGCACCGTGATGATGTAAGCACCAGCAGGCAATTCAGGATGGATGGTAAATATTCCGTTACGGTTTTCGATGTTTGTTGCATAGACCATTTTGCCTAGCACATCATACAGCTGAACATTTACTTTACCATCTCTGTCACTGGTGATCGTAATTTCATTGTCAAAAGGATTCGGCATCAATTGAATGTGGTGTGTTGTTGTTTTTTCTACTACAACAATCTTGCTGTATTCAAACTTAGCATCGATATCCACTTGTTTCAGGCGGTAATAAGACACGCCGGCCAAAGGAGAATAATCGGTGTAGTCATACAACATGACCGTCTGAACCGTACCGTTACCTGGAACAGTACCGATAGCTTGCCAGTTGCGTCCATCAGCAGAACGCTCTATGATGAATTCTTTGTTATCTTTCTCTTCTGCTGTAGACCAATTCAACAAAACCGTTTCGTTCAACATTCTTCCTGTAAAACTAATCAATTTCACAGGCGCTGTATTATTACAAAAATTATGTCCTGCTGTACCAAATATAGATACTCCTGTAGGAGCAATGGTCTGCATGTTATTCGCACCGTATTTACCGGCCGACCAGGTATAGTTCAATGTGGTACCACCAAAATAAGTACTCATGTCCATACCCAAACCTGTACTCAAGTTGTAATTGGTTAATTTACTCACTCCGTCCAATGTGACATTGAGTAAATGGGTAGTTGCATTATAACTGATGCATACTTCATGTTCCAAACCATCTTCCAGGTTTCCGGCATTTTTTGTACTACCCGTAAGCAAACCAAGGTCATTTGAATTTTGATCTTTGTGAACACATATTTCATCGTTGATACTTCCTGATGCTGGTGCACCACCACCATAATTAGCATCCACCGTGCTGGTACCTAAACTACTGTAGGTATCGAATTCGATCGTTACCATTTTGCCATCCGCTGCACCGCCTGTGAGCGCGTTGTCGTATCCTAATCCTCCACCGCAAGTATTACTATTGCCGGCAGAATACGTTGCGTTATTTTTCCAGAAAGAAAAAGCCATACCGTCACCGTTTAGATCGGTGTAAGGACAGCTTGGGCATCCTCCTCCGTCCAGACTACCTATAACATCACTGCCCGGGCAACCGAAAAATACGCGAAAGCACATGTTGAAATCTGTTGTCGGATTGTATCCACTCGTTTCCGTTACGGCTGCTCCCTGGCAAACACCGGAGCCTGTAGTGGTATCTGTTAAGGTAATGACACCTCCTGTCCAGTTTTTATACCCTGATCCACCTGTAGCGGTACCCAGGTCCCAGGTACTGCCCACCAATGATTGTGCGCGAAGGTTGTTAGCGATCAATAACATGGCGAGTAAAAGCATCACTTTCACAAACCAGGCGATATCACCTTTAGTGTCACTTATAGTGTAAACGTTTTTTTTTATTTTCTTTTCCATAATTCTATGCATTGCTGCCTTTGCTACGTGATTGTAAAATGAGTTGCCAGCGGAGCGTCTCAAATCATGCAATCTTTGTTTTTGCTGTTGTTTGTTGTTTAATAACAGTATTGGTCTGTAGGCTGAGGAGAGAAGTCTAGCGGACAAATTCTTCAATCAATAGGATTTAACTATTGATTTTTATAATTCTACATACCGCAAATCACGGCATAGAAACCTGCTAAATCTACTTGTCTTGAAAAAATCAAGAAGACAGAGCTGCGGACAACTCTGTAAATAGCTGATCAATAGATTATAAACAAGCCATGATCAGAATTTAATATAAATTATTATTCGATAAATATGAAGCATAAAATAATCATTTAAACCGCAATGAATTGAATCTGAGCAAATCTGTAGCATAAAATTCCTGCTGGTACACAAAAGCTATACGCTAAGATCAGCCTGATGGATGCATTTTTTTTAATTGCGTTAGGGATTGAGCCATTGTCTGAGCTCTTTTTCTTTGATTTTCATAGCTGCTTATAGAGGAAAGCTAGATTCAAAGAAAAAAGCGAGTGGCGAAAGCCCGCCCCGAAGGGAACGCTCTACTATTTAACATTCTCTCTTATTACTATAATACTATATATTTATAATAGTGGTCATGACAATAATCAATCTGTGAGTCGGGCTCATTAGACTATACCAAATACATTTAAAGAGGAGATAAAGATCTGGGCGTTCCCTCCGGGCCGGGCTTTCGCCACTCGCTTTCCCACTGAAAAAGCGGGAAGAGCTCAGACAATGGCTCAATCCCTAACGCAATTCGTACCACCAAATTCATTATTTATTCATTATTCAACCTTATGTTTGTTCTATTGCTCGTCACAACATGAAGGTATTAGCCATTTCTATAAGTTATCAGGACACCTCTTTCTCTTCTATTTTTGGGAAAGAAGTTGACTTTACCTTGGAATGGTCTATTTCCAGAGCAGATACTTCTGATAAAATACACTTGTACGAATACGATTGCATTTTAATTTTTACAGGAAGCAATCATCAGGAAGCGCAGGAGATCATTTTGGAAAGCGGAAAGACCAATAAAAGTAGCGGACTCATTTTATTGGCACCTGAAATTACGGTGGCTCAAAAAGTAAACGCCTTAAACGCGGGTGCCGACGATTGTCTGACGATACCGATACATCCCGACGAACTCAAAGCCCGCATTCTCGCCATCATCCGGAGAAAGAAATTCAATACGCAGCACCAAATCCGTTTTGCCAATATCATCGTGGATCTGGAACAGAAACAAGTGGCGGTGTGGAATACACCGGTAGCACTTACTCCGAAAGAATATGAAATTTTAATCTACCTGATCATGAATCAGAAAAAGACGGTGTCCTCTACTATGCTAGCAGAATATTTATGGGGAGAAGAGTCGGAAGAAAAAGAATCTAACAATCCCTTGATTGCACACATCAAAAATTTACGCAAGAAATTAACACTAGCCAAAGCCGAATTAGAAATTAAGAATATCTATGCGGTGGGTTATCAAATTATTGAATTGTAACGTACGACTATGAAATGGATCACCAGAGAACGTCCGAAGATAGACCGCATTGCCTGTCCATGGCTGATCAAACGCTTTATTGATACGGAAGCGGAATTCATTTATGTGCCTACAGATAAAGTCATTGAAAAAGCACTGGAGCTGGATGCTACACCTTATGACATTGCCGGTGTGGAATACACACACGAAGGTCATTTTTGCACCTTTGATTATTTTCTAAAAAAATACAAGTTGCAGGATGAAGCCTTGCACAGACTGGCCGTCATTGTAAGAGCCGCCGATACGGACGATTATCATTTATCACCACACGCACAAGGATTATTTGCCATCTCGGCAGGGCTGTCTTATAACTTCAAAGACGACCATGAAATGCTGGCTCAGGGCATGGTCTTATACGATGCGCTATACAGCTGGTGCAAATATGTAAGTACAGAAACTCACGGCTGGGAATTTAAAACATCGCAAGACTAAAATGACTACTCTTATCAAATTTACTTCAACCCTTTTATTTCTCTTCTTTGTACTGTTTTCGTTTGCTGCTTTTAGTCAGACTACAACAGACTCTATCCCAACCCAAGTACAGCCTGCAGTGCATCATTACCCGGAGATCAGAGGCTATGTAGGAATTGTACATCCACTTTATTCCTGGAGTGATGATGGCAATCATGCTAACTTTACCGATTACTACCTGGTCGGAAATCCATGGGGCATCAACATCTGGAAAAGTCCTAAGTTTGGCGTATCACTGGAGTTCACACCTTATATTAAGTTCGCCAACAACGACAGTAAACTTTCCAATTTCGTTTTTCATCCCGGAGTCTTGTATCGCCTGGGACATGAATTCACGCTGATCGGACGTGTGGCTTATGAAACATCGGGACGATATGGCTTCACTTCTATTCTAAATAAAGTCATACACCGCAAAGGCAGCAATACTGTTTTTGTAGCCCTGCTTCTTCCTGCCCGTTACGGAAACTTACAAGCACCGTCTTATAGTGTAGCATTTCAATTTGGTATTGGATTTTAATTCCTCTCTATGGAAAGTACAGATCAGCACACACCATCCTATTCATTAAAGGAGCTCATCATTTATTTTATAAAACTCGGTACCTGGGGATTCGGGGGGCCGGTAGCCTTAGTGGGTTACATGCACCGTGATTTAGTGGACCGAAAAAAATGGATCTCTGAAGACGATTACAGGGAAGGCATGGCTCTCTCTCAGCTCGCTCCCGGTCCGCTTGCCGCGCAGTTGTCTATTTATCTCGGTTATGTGCATTACCACATTCTTGGCGCGACATTGGTTGGACTGGCCTTTGTGCTCCCCTCTTTTCTGATGGTGCTAGGCATCAGCTGGGCCTATGTAGCGTTTGGTGGAATACCCTGGATGCAGGCCGTGTTCTACGGTGTGGGCGCAGCAGTGATTGGGATCATTACGATTAGTAGTTATAAATTAACGACAAAGAGCATTGGCAAAGACCTTTGGCTTTGGGGAATATTTATTGTGCTCGCTTCTTTTACTTTTATCACCGAAGAAGAAAACATTTGGCTGATCCTTGCTTCCGGTGTATTGATCTTGTTTCTGAAGAGCCCTCCTTCCTTCCCTAAAAAATCTTTGGCCATGATCGCATGGCCTGCACTCTTACAGATTCCTGCCACATTGAGTACCAGTGGAAAGCTTTGGCAAATCGCCTGGTTCTTTACGAAAGCCGGAGCCTTTGTATTCGGTAGCGGTTTGGCGATCGTTCCTTTTTTATACGGCGGTGTGGTAAAAGAATACCATTGGCTCAATGAACAACAATTTGTAGATGCCGTAGCGGTCGCTATGATTACTCCGGGGCCTGTTGTGATCACGGTGGGCTTTATCGGTTACCAGGTGGCAGGCTTCGCCGGTGCATCTGTAGCCGCATTGGCTACGTTTTTACCTTGTTACTTATTTACGATTCTTCCTGCGCCTTACTTTAAAAAATACGGAAAACATCCGGGCATCAAAGCTTTCGTAGAAGGTGTCACGGCGGCAGCGATCGGTGCTATTGCCGGTGCGGTATTGGTGTTGGCGAAAAGAAATTTGATAGATATTCCCACCATACTTATCGCTGTAACAACAGCGGCGGTATTGTTCCGCTATAAAAAAATACAGGAGCCCTTTTTGATTTTAGCAGCGGCAGTGATTGGGATGGTGTTGAAATTCTATGTGATTAAGTAAAGCAGATGCCGCAACCACTTCTTGTTTCGCGTTAGGGATTGAGCCATTGTCTGAGCTCTTTTTCTTTGATTCTTTAGATGGTTTCGTCCTGATGTTTGACTCAAATAAAAAAGCGAGTGGCGAAAGCCCGGCCCGCAGGGAAACGCCCTCCTCAAATAGCCATACCTATCGCAATTGCAATCTATGACCTTTACTACATAAAAATTATAGACAAGAATCATTATATTAAACTCTAATAAAAAACACACCCATGGAAATCAAACGCAGCGGCTCACAACCTTCAGGAAAAGGCCCGGCAGAATATTTTACGGGAACAGTTCGTATCGATCCTTTAATCAGTCCTCCAGAACCTTCACGCGTGGCGATGGCTTTGGTGACTTTTGAACCGGGTGCAAGAACGGCTTGGCATACGCATCCGTTCGGACAAACGCTGATCATAACCAGCGGTGCCGGTTGGGTGCAACGTGAAGGGGAAGCGAAACAAAATATTAACCAGGGAGATGTTGTATACTTTTATCCCAACGAAAAGCATTGGCACGGCGCCACCACGACAACGTCTATGAGTCACATTGCCATTCAGGAAAAACTAAACGGTTCGCCGGTTGACTGGATGGAACAGGTAACGGATGAACAATACAGTTAACAGACAAAGAGATCAGACAATGATTCAATCCCTAACGCAAATCAGTATACTCTAACGAACAACCAAATCTCAGACTGTAGCCATTTTCTAAATCCCGATCCTCTCTACACTAATCACGAAAGCGGCTCCGGCCTAGGTGCAGCTCCCGCCGGCCTTGATTGATCATCGGGCAGTGGAATAAACTCTTGATTATCGTTAAGCGGTAAAATGATTCTGCCTTGCTTCCAATCTTCTTTGGCTTGTTCGATGCGTTCTTTTCGCGAAGACACAAAGTTCCACCAAATGAAGCGCTAACCAAGAAAGTAATTTTCCTAAAACTGTACGTATCGTTAAACAATAAAAGTCTCGTATTTTTTTAGCTAGGCCACAAGCCGACATTTTTATAAACAGACACAAGCTTCTAGGTTGTGTCTGTTTTTTTTAAAGAGCATCTTTTATTTTCACACACTCTCTACATGATTCTTTTCACCGATCTGCTGACGCCACATCGCATAGTACAAGCCTTTCTCTAATAATAGTTGTTCGTGCTTACCGGATTCAATGATGTTTCCTCTTTCAAGCACAAAAATTCTATCCGCATGCATAATGGTTGATAAGCGGTGTGCAATCAATATAGTGATGTGATCTTTGACGGTAGACACTTCTCGTATCGTTTGCGTAATTTCTTCTTCGGTAATGGAATCTAAAGAAGAAGTCGCTTCATCAAAAACTAAAATGTCCGGTTGACGAAGAAGCGCACGTGCAATCGATAATCTTTGTTTCTCTCCTCCGGAAACTTTTACACCGCCCTCACCTATCACAGTATCCAAACCGTTATCCGCACGAGCCAATAATGTTTGACAAGCAGCCTTCTTCAGCACCATCAAGCAATCTTCATCAGATGCATCTGGCCTTACAAATAATAAGTTTTCACGAATTGTTCCGGAAAACAATTGCGTATCCTGTGTGACAAAACCTATTTTTTCACGCAGCTCATCCAAATCTATAGCGGTACTTGAAACATCGTTATATAATACTTTACCTTCTTTAGGAGGATAAAGTCCTACGAGCAGTTTAACTAAAGTGGTTTTACCAGATCCTGATGGCCCTACGAAAGCGATGGTTTGTCCGTTGTGTGTCGAAAAAGAAATACTGTTGAGCGCATTGCTGTGCGCAGATTGGTGTTTAAAACTCACCTCCTTAAAACTCAATGTTTTTATAGTGCCTACTGTAGTCGGATCTTTAGGTTTCATCTCTTTAGGCAAACTTAAGATGCGATGAAAATTAGCCAGTGACACTTCCGCTTCTCTGTAGGCAATGATAACATTTCCCAATTCTTGCAGAGGGCCAAATAAAAAGAAAGAATAAAACAAAAACGTAAAATACTTACCCGCTGATAATTCATTGTCGAAAATCAGCAGTAGTAAAATGACCACCATGATACTGCGTATAAGATTGACGGTAGTGCCTTGCAAGAAACTCATACTTCTCACGTACTTCACTTTCTTCAACTCCAGGTCAAGGATTTTATACGTGGTATTGTTCAACCGATTAATTTCCTGGTTGGCAAGTCCAAGGCTTTTTACCAATTCTATGTTGCGCAATGATTCTGTAGTAGATCCTGCCAGAGCCGTGGTTTCTTTTACAATACTTTTCTGTACCACTTTGATCTTACGACTCAACAACCAACTCGTAAAAGCGATAATAGGCACAGCAGCAAAATAGACTAAGGTTACTTTATAACTTACCGACAAAGAGTAAACGACTACGAAAATCAAACCCACTATACTGGCGAATAAAACGCTAATAAAAGAGGTTATGAATTTTTCAGAATCAGTACGTACTTTTTGAAGAATGCCGAGCGTCTCTCCGCTTCTTTGGTCTTCGAATGTTTGATAAGGCAGTTCTAAAGAATGCTTTAATCCATCCGCGTACATTTTAGCGCCTAATTTTTGAACGACAATGCTCGTGAAGTAATCCTGCAGATTTTTAGCAATACGGGAAACCATGGCAGCGCCTACGGCCAATCCAACCAGGAACAAGATCCCTTTGATAAATTCCGCCCGAGAAAGACTGTCTTTCTTTTCTATAAAATTATCAACGATTTTACCCGTGATGTGCGGATCGAGCAAGGA
>JACMQM010000289.1 GCA_014376985.1 Cytophagaceae bacterium
ACAGATAGGCTCAGTTCTGGGCTCAGAGAACAGGTACCAGTACAATGGTAAGGAGAAGCAGGATGAGCTGAAAATGATGGATTATGGAGCAAGGTTTTACGATCCGATCATCGGCCGTTTCAATACGTTGGACCCATTGGCAGATGAGTTCGATCACGTATCTCCACTTAGTTATGCGATGAACAATCCGGCACTCATGATTGATCCCACGGGAATGGCGGCAGATACGTCTAAAATTGAGTTGCCAAAAGCTGAAATGAAGCCAGTTCAATTAAATGAAGTTGAAATAACAGGATGGAGATGGCCCACTTGGACGTTCAATATCCCGATAATAGGTGCAGCAGCCAAAAGTGGAAATAATCTCTCCGATGGAAATTATGGGACTTCCGCTGCGAATTTCGGGCAGGCGCTATTGGAAATGTTCACCTTAGGTTTTGCCTATGAAACTAAAGCAGGAGCTACTTTAGCGACCGAGACTGGAATAACCGTATATACATCTGTTACAATGGGAGGTAAAACTCAGTATGTTGGCATTACTAATAATCTTGCTAGGCGAGCTGCAGAGCATTTAGCCGAGAAAGGAATTATTATACAGCCATTAATGAAAGGCCTATCGAGATCAGATGCAAAAGCGGTGGAACCGGCTTTAATAGAAATACATGGATTGGGCAAGGATGGAGGCACATTGTTAAATAAGATAAACAGTGTTGCGACATCAAATCCATCCTACGGAGCTCAAATCCAACGAGGATACGAACTTTTAAAATCAATTGGTTATAAATAATGAGAATTAAATTAGGGGATATTTTTGAAATCAATACTGTAAAGGGAAAGGCTTATTTACATTATATTTATAAAGATCCTACAATAGGAGATTTAGTCAGGGTTTTACCCGGATTACATTCTGAACGACCGGCCAACTTTAATGAGTTGGCTGGTTCTAAAGAAAAATATGTGATATACTTTCCACTAGCAGCTGCTAATAAGAGAAAGATAGTGGAGAAAGTTGGTTCCTATCTTTCCAAGTTTGAAAAACCAAAGTATATGCGTGCATATCATTCTGTGAGGGGGGAGTTTTTAGGCTGGCACATAATTGATACTGATTCGTGGCAAAGGAAGCTAGTTAAAAGCTTAAACTCTGAACAAAAGCAATTATCACCTTGGGGAGTTTGGAATGATACTTTACTAGTCGAAAATCTGATTACAGATTGGAGCTTAGAAAACTGGACTTAGTTATTTAACTCCAAGTGATAATCCCTGATGATTTGTGGTAAAACTACAATTGGAAATAAAGTGGTAACTTCGATTTCATCCAATTCTTTTTTTTCAATCGAACTCAAACTCATTTCTGTATGATATTCACCCAAAACGTTATCTAATAAAATAAATACACCTGCAGTCCATTCTGATGATTCATAAAAGCCTCTGATATGTAACTCCAAACCTATTTGACCATTATCTTTTGCATACTTAAAAAACACATCTTTGAGATTTATCGAAAGGTTTTCATAGTCTATTCTGGAAATCTCTTTATGAGGTTGTCGAAATGCAATGATCTTCCAATTCTTTAAGGTCGGAGCCTGTTGAACAAGTGCAATTACGGTAGGAAATACACTTTTAATACCATCGGCTGAAATTATAAATTCTCTACTCCCATCTTCAAAAATGGGGCTGAACTCAAAAGTAAGGTCAGGATTAATCTTTTCTAATGCTGCTTTTAGCTTAGAGAATAGAACCACCTGATCCTGCTCAAAATTAAAATATAAATGAGCCTTTTTAGAAAACCAATCCCAGAAAGTATCTTCTACCGTTTGTTTTTTAAATAGTCTTTCAAACATCTGTAATGCGCTAATTATTTATATTTAAGTCCTGTTTTACTTACTGCATGAGTGCACTCAGGTGTTAGATAATGTTGATTTTCTCCATTGCAAACAGCTGCATCGCCAGCTCTTTGCCAGGAAGAATGGTCGATTTCGATATCTTTTTTGCTAACCACATAATCATGTTAGCACCTGAAATGTCACCAATCTTAATAGCCAATTTTAAAGATGGCGTAGCTTCCTCCGGTACATAATTTCCCAGTATATTGATGTGTATGTCTTCCTTTTGAGCCATTTCGCCTTCCGACGAGCGTTCATGTACCTTTTCGATGATGGTTAAACGGGCTCCAAAAATCATAGGCCATCGATATGTAAGCTCTACGGAGCGTTACCAGACCACCAACCTGGAGGATCTGAAAGAAGCCTTGAACAAACATCATCCATTGAATAAGCAATAATAAATATATTTGTGCATGAGCAAGACCATAATCATATCCGAAGAAACCATCATCAATAAAATATACCTGGTTAGAGGTCATAAAGTAATGTTGGACAGAGACCTTGCAGAAATGTACGGCGTAGAAACCCGTGTGCTGAACCAGGCTATAAAACGGAATGAAAAGCGCTTTCCTGCCGACTTTATGTTGCAGATGACCAGTGAGGAACTATCGGATTGGAAATCACAGAATGTGATATCCAATAAAGAGAAGATGGGCTTAAGGAAGCCACCAAATGTCTTTACCGAACAGGGCGTGGCGATGTTGTCAAGCGTGCTCAACAGCGAAACAGCCATAGAAGTGAATATACAGATCATCAGAACCTTTACCCGCATCAGGCAGATGTTGAGCGAACATACTGAACTTCGCCTGGAAGTAGAGAAAATCAAAAAGAAACTGGATAACCAGGACAAGAATATGGAAGTGGTATTCCAATATCTGGATGAACTGCTGGAGAAAAAAGACCAGCCTAAACCGGAACGCAAAAGTATCGGTTATAAAATCAATCCCGGTAAAACTAAATAACGAGTGCCGTCCATTGAAATCAATGGAGTAAGCGGGAATTGGGCAGCAGCCCTATTCTCTGCCCTCACGCTACCGCTAAGGGCTATTGGAGGATCCTCCGGGGATCCTCTGGTACCTTAACGATGCTGTTAAGGCCGAAAAAGGAATCCTGTAGGGAATTCCCTAAAAGCAAAAAGCCTGCGGCAGCATGGTGCTTCGCAGTGATAGTTGGGGAATCTTCCATTCCCCAAACCCCTTTGGAACCTCTTACTGATAGAAAGAGCCCCACAGGCCAGTCCTCAAACCAATGCACTTTCCATCAGTAAGAGGTCACCGCCCAAAGCAACCAACGGGAGTAGTAAAAGTAGTTTTTGTATAGCAAAAACATAAACTTGCTCCCTCAAGGCTCCCTGCATGCCACCAACGAGAATAGAGGTTTGGGGTGATCATCTGTTAAGCCCCCAAAAGCGGAAGAAGGGAGAGCTGTCAAGGGAACGTGGAATAAATGGCCAATGCGGGCAGGATAAGAGCGTTTATGCCGCGAAAGTCCCTTTACTGCTTTTCCTTCTGAGGCTATCTTTGCTGCAACATATGATCAACCTTACCTACAGCAGAAAGTAACCGAAGAACGAAATTACCCCTCTTGTAAAACCCAAACAAAAAACTAACTTTACCGTAAAGGAACGTTCTTTATAAAGCTGAAAAGTCGCTGCCAGCGAATCCGGTGAACTGTAAAAAAGTTGCGTAAGGGTGTTAGATTACGGGGCAAGGTTCTATGATCCGGTGATTGGGAGGTGGAATGCGGTGGATCCGCTGGCGGAGAAAAGCAGAAGATGGTCGCCATATACTTATGCGTTTAACAATCCGATCAGCTTTACGGATCCGGACGGAATGGCACCTACTTCTATCCATTTAAATAGAAATGGCACCGTGCTGGGCAATTACAATGATGGAGACAACAGTGTAATCTACACAAGGGTGCTAAGTCTTCCAAAGACTATAAAAAGAATTACAGTGCGACAAACACATCCGCGGGTGGAAAGAAGATTGGTGAGCTTGGTAAAACATTAGATGGGAATAGTATATTTAAAAATCTAATAGATAAGAATATAGGTATAGCAAGTGATATAACTAATCCAATGATCTTTAAAAACCTAGTTAGGAATCATGGTGATTGGGATTTAAAGAACAATACATCTACCATTTACGGAGTTGCAAACAGCTTTGATAAAGCCAATGGTACAACGACGAACTTCAAGTTCAATGGAGGTCCGTATTCTGCTCCTGACTTAGGTAATATTCATTTTGGTGCTACAGGTAGTGCAAAATGGTTTGGCACGGAAAATCTTTTGAAAACACAAGCCGGAGCGGCTCAGATGGCGGCTGGAACTTCTAGACCGGAATGGCAAAGGTATTTAACACTAGGTAACGATCCATTTGGACATCCAATACCTAGAACCATGCTACCTCCGTATGGAGACGATCCAAGAGATCAACAAATGATACAAACAGGTATTAACTATCAAAAACAATGAAGAAAGTACTGATAAACGCAATCCTGATTCTGTTTACTTCGTGTAACCTTTTTGAGAAAGATGAACAACTTGTGCAAACAGTAAACAGTCCTGATGGAAAAGTTGTTAAACTATACTATGTGGGACTGGGAGCTACTACTAACAACGTTTTACAAGTTAGAATGGTAAATAAGGATAGTGAGGAAACACTTATTCAAGCCTATGAGCATAACTTTGTAAACAGTGCTCGGTTTGCTACAAAAGATTCGCTTGTAATCATACTATCGGACACTACTATGTATGGACCTAGTAAAAGGCTCGACACAATAGAGATTATCATAAAGTAAACCCAACTGCTGGCGCAAGTATGGCGGGCGTGGTAAGGGGGTAAAGGCTACTTGTGCCTGCAATCATAAAATAAATACAGACCTGGCCATCCGCCGGGCTTTGCTATTTAGCGAGTTCTTGCACGTGTCTTTTGGTAATAAAAGCATCAATAAAAATGCTTGTCTGAGAAAGAATTTCCACTTAGGGTTTAATGCTTATCTATATGCATAAAACCAGCCAATTAACAAATTTCAAACTAACAAACTTAATAAACCCCTTTTATGAACATCTCAAATTTTCAAACCCTCAATTAATTTATTAAATCTCATGCAGAATTAGTTTGCACACTTGCTAAAAGCAAGGAATACTCAGGAATGGAACATTGTTAAATTCGACAGCCAAGGTAGAACAATATTGACAGGAATCTTTAATTCAGGAACTGCACCCGGAATCAACGATCGGAGTGCCATGCAGGTTAATGTGAATTCACAAGGAAAGAACTGGAAAACCAGAATATCAGTAGGTAACGGTTACACGGCCGATACTTATCCTAAAACATGGCTTACCACCTTAGCTCTTACTTACTTTGATGATTATAACTTTCCGAATGGCAACCCTTATCCATATGCAGGAATAGAAGTTAGTAACATGACCAGAGGCTTCGCTACTGGCAGTAAGGTGAACGTACTAGGTACCACCAATATGCTGTGGACTGTCAATTATTACAATGAGGATGGAAGAGTCGTTAAGACTTTTAAGCAACATTATAAGGGCAATACATTGGTAGCAGGTAACTACGATGAAGTTACGAACACTTATGACTTTACGGGTGCAGTATTAAGCACTACACGAAGCCATAAAGTTGGAGGATCTGAGGCACTAAAAA
>JACMQM010000290.1 GCA_014376985.1 Cytophagaceae bacterium
ACGCAAAACGGATAGTTTATGTCCTGTCATGTACACGTTGAAAAAATATGTTAGGAAAGTAAAAGGAGCTGCACCTGGAAGCGTGAGAGTAGAGAGGGAGAGTGTGTTACTTGTAGAGCCGAAGGAGTAAATACATTCTGTTTCGCCCCATATTCCCTAAAGGGGACTTTAGTTTGTAGTAAAGCAAATAAGCTCATCGTATGTAACATGCGATGAGCTTATTTGTTTAGTAAACGGTAAAGTCCCCTTTGAGGGATTAGGGTCGAGACCGTGTGAAAGAAAATCAATGATGATATTTCTCCCCTTTAAGTATCGTAAAACTCCGATACAACTGTTCAATAAAAATTAATCGTACCATTTGATGATTAAAGGTCATAGGAGACAACGCTATTTTTTCTTTGCTGGCTTCATACACCTGATCTGAAAAACCATAAGCACCACCCATAGCGAAGACCAATTGCTGGATGCCACTGTTCATCCGTTTTTGCATCCATTGAGAAAATTCTATAGAAGAAAAGCTTTTGCCTTTTTCATCTAACAATACTAAGTAATCAGAAGGAGCGAGTTTAGAGATAAAGCGTTTGCCTTCTTCTTGTTTTAACTGTTCGGGCGTCGGTTTACTAATGCCTTTAACATTCGGAAAATATTGGGTTTCGAAAGGCGTATAGTGAACCAGTCTTTTTTCGTAGATGCCATACGCTTCTTTCAGCCAATGATCATCGGTAGGACCGATGGTCCATAATTGTACTTTCATGATCAAAGTGTAAGTTGAAGTCCGTCGTAAGCAATTTCTATGAAGTCCGGCAATTCTTTAGAGACCTGACTATGCAGTCCCATGCGGTGTCCAAGATGGATAAGGTATGCTTTCTCTGGCTGCAGTTCTGTAAGCAAAGCGATCGCTTGTTCTAAATTAAAGTGAGAGATGTGCACTTCTTTATGCAGAGCATTTAGTACAATTATTTTCGACCCTTTAATCTTTCCTTTCTCTTCTTCTGAAATGTAATTGGCGTCTGTGATATAGGTGAAATCTCCGATGCGGTAGCCGAATACGGGCAATTTATAATGCATCACTTCAATAGGAATAAGCGTTGCATCGCCAATAACAAAAGGTGCATTCTTTACTTCGTGCAATTCAAGTGAAGGAATACCTGGGTATTTATGTTCGCTGAAGACATAAGAAAATTCTTTTTGCAAAGCCGCTAATACAATCTTGTCTCCATACACCGGCATGTCACGTTGCTGAAGATGATTGAAAGCTCTGACATCGTCTAAGCCTGCTGTATGGTCTTTATGTGAATGCGTGAACACAACAGCATCCAGTTTACTGACACGTTCGCGCAGCATTTGCTGACGAAAGTCAGGTCCTGTATCAATGACAAAAGAAGTGTTGTGTTGTTCGATGAGAACGGATGTTCTTAATCGTTTGTCGCGGTAATCTAGCGACAGGCACACCTCACACCGGCAGGCGATGACAGGAATGCCCTGCGAAGTACCGGTACCGAGGAAGGTTACTTTCACGCGGCAGGTTCTTCGGGTGTTTCTGAAGTTTCAGCACTTTCAGGAGTAGTTATCTCTTCTGGCGGAAGAGGCGGAGCAACAAGGGGAGCCGTAATATCCTGATAGAATTTTTTATTTTTATCGCTCATCTTAGCATCATCCAGCGTGATCTGTTTTAAGATTTCAATCAGGGAATTCACTTTTCCTTCCAATGGAAAATACTTATTGATGATGGCAATTTTGGTTTCTCTCAACAAGCAATAGCCCGAATTGAAATTGCCTTTTTCGTAACGCAGAATGTAATCAGACTCTGCAAAAACGTCTTCGAGTTTATTTAAAAAATTCTGAGTGTATTTTACTTCCATTATGCGATATAAGTCTTAACAAGCTCTACCAGTCTATCGAAGTCCAGAGGCTTAGGGAGAAAGTCATTGAATCCGGCTTCGCTGAAATCACTTTCTGAATAGTTACGCGCGTTACCTGTTATGGCAATGATCGGAACTTTAGCGATTACAGGATCTGCTGATTTTCTGATTTCACGTGCACAGGTCATGCCGTCCATTTGTGGCATATTAATGTCCATCAGGATAAGATCTATAGGCTCTTTGCTGAGGAGTGCAATGACTTCTTTTCCGTTTTTCGCGGAAAGGATGATGTAATTTTGATTCTCCAAAATCTTTTTGGAAAGATTCTGGATGACAGAACTGTCTTCGGCAATAAGAATTTTCTTGCTCATAATACGCTTATAATTGGATTAAAAAATCCTTATACGATTTGTAAAACTCTTTGGCGTAAGTACCTAAGGTTTTTAGCTCGCTTTCAAGTTCAAAATAAATATTTTGTTTCAGATTTTGCTCTATTTCCCTCACTTTGTTTTCCACCTTTGAAACCCCAAGAGTCCCTGCACTTCCTTTTAGCGTATGCAGAATCTTTTGTATTTCTTCCAGTTCCCCTTTGGCAAGAAACGCAGCAGTTTCTTTGAGGCTATCTTTCAGCTCGGTCTCAAAATCTCCGTAAATATGGATAATACTCTCTTTATCGGCCAGTTTAAGCAGGTTGTTCACTACATTTCCATTAATAATCTCAGTTTCATGCGCCTTTGTATCCTTGGTAGATTTAACTGTAACCTGTTTTTTTTTGCCCAGCCACTCCTGAATTTTGATCAATAGGTTATCAGCGCTGATGGGTTTGGAGATGTAATCGTTCATGCCGCTGTTGATAAACTTTTCCTGATCTTCCTTCATGGCATAGGCTGTCATGGCAATGATCGGGGGAGTTTTCTTTTTTAACAGCTCCTTAATGGCTTTGGTGGCTGTAATTCCATCCATTTTTGGCATCTGGATGTCCATTAAGATCAGGTCAAAGTTTTTATCCTGCGCCTTCTTAATGGCCTCTTCTCCATTGGTCGCAGTCACTACGGTGCAACCGGCTTTTTCTAAAATGCGCTCTGCTACAAACAAATTGACTTGGTTGTCATCAACTAATAATACTTGTGCGTCAAACTTGATGTTGTCGTCCCAAACCGGTTTGCGGGAAGCTGCATCGATGCTCTTCTTGCTTTCATCGGCTTCGAAGGTAAACCAAAACGTACTGCCTTGACCGAAGTTGGTTTCTACGCCGATCTGTCCGTTCATGAGTTTGGTCAATTCCTTCGAGATGGCAAGTCCCAGGCCGGTGCCGGAATATGTTTTGGTAATGGTGGTATCTACCTGACTGAAATCTTCAAACAACATGTTCAGCTTATCTTTGGGAATACCAATACCAGTATCAGATATCGCTACTTTAAAGACTTTTGTTTTTTTATGAGAAGACACAACAGAAGCATGAATTTTTACATGACCCTGTTCTGTAAACTTAATGGCATTAGACGTCAGGTTGGCCATGACTTGCAGCAAACGCGTTTCATCGGCCATGATGTAGGGCGGAACGTCCTTGTCTATATCATAGGTGAAATCAATTTGTTTGGAAAATGCCTGTTGGTAAAACAAAGCATGCAATTTTTCAATGACGTCTTCCAGTCCTATGCAGGTGAGCTTCATATGCATTTTTCCGGCTTCTATTTTCGATAAATCCAAAATATCATTGAGGATGTTCATCAATGTTTCGGAAGAACGTTTTACGGTTTGCACATATACTTTCTGGTGTTGATTCAATAGTGTATCGTTCAATAAATCAATCACACCAATGATACCATTCATCGGTGTGCGAATCTCATGACTCATGTTCGCTAGAAAACTCTCTTTTACTTTGAGGGATTTTTCTGCGATTTCTTTTGCATTGAACAATTCTTCCGAAGCCTTTTTCAAGTAAGTGATATCCCGCGCCACACCGTCTACAGCGATGACTTTACCCCTGGTGTTGTAAATCAAACGCATGTTGGAAATGCATTGAATGACGGTGCCGTCTTTTAATACAAGATTGGCTTCGAAGTTTTTTACCTTTTGGGTTTTTAGTAATTCACGAATGACAGAAGATACTTTTTTAGGGTATTCGTAAAAACGGCTGATGTGTTTGCCGATGATTTCACTTTCGGTATAACCGCTTTGTTCAAAGCCGGACGGACTCATCATGGTAATGATGCCGTGCAGGTTGGTGCGGTAGTAAATATCCTGAAACGATTCAAAAATGTTACGGAATTTTTCTTCGCTTTCATGAATGACTAATTCCGATTGTTTTTTCTC
>JACMQM010000291.1 GCA_014376985.1 Cytophagaceae bacterium
CGGCATCAGCAATGATTTCCAATACTTTTTCCTGAGGCAATTTATTGTCGATGTATTGAGTATACAGTAAGCAAGCGAAGTCGCAATGCAATCCTTCGTCTCTTGAGATCAATTCGTTGGAGAAGCTCAAGCCAGGCATCAGGCCTCTTTTCTTCAACCAGAAGATCGAACAAAAACTACCGGAGAAGAAAATCCCTTCAATGGCAGCGAAAGCGATCAAACGTTCGATGAAGTTACCGTTGGTGATCCAACGCATGGCCCAGTCTGCTTTCGTTTTTACGCAAGGCACTGTTTCCAGCGCGTTGAACAAATGGTCTTTTTCAGCCGGGTCCTTGATGTAGGTGTCAATGAGCAGGGAATAGGTTTCCGAGTGGATGTTTTCCATCATGATCTGAAAACCGTAAAAGCATTTTGCTTCCGGGTATTGTACTTCTTCCAAAAAACCTGTAGCCAGGTTTTCGTTGACGATGCCATCGCTGGCAGCGAAGAAAGCCAATACATGACTTACAAAGTGTTTTTCGCCATCGTTAAGCTTTGCCCAATCCACGAGATCCTGGGAAAGGTCGATTTCCTCTGCCGTCCAGAAGCTCGCTTCGGCCTGTTTGTACATTTGCCAAATATCAGAGTATTTGATAGGGAACAGTACAAACCGGTTTTTGTTTTCGGCTAGTAAAGGTTCGTTAAGATGGTCGTTTTTTGCACTCATTTTATGAATAATAATTTCGTTTTTTATTTCTGGAATTCCTATTTAGAGGCAACAATTAATGCCCTTCAAAAGTTTGAGCTTAACTGGTGAATAGAAAAGGTTTTTCAGGGGTCTCTCGGCCTGAATACAAATATGATAAAATCGCCCCCGTTTGTCAATGTAAGAAATGATATCAAAATGTAATGTGGAGGGTTTGCTTTATTCGCTTTAAAGAGTCTATTTTACAGAAAGATAGACACCCCTTTTTTAAGTAAAGCTTGTGCGATTTTGGAGGATTTTAGAGGATTGGTAAATCTTTTAAACTTTTCCACAGCACTTATTTCCCCACGACTGGAGATATTCTAAGAAATTACTTGCTTTATTAGAAATTGTGTGATATGTTTGCAGTCCTTTTCCGAAAAAAATTAACAGGAATAATACCATGTACGCAATTGTAGACATCGCCGGTAAACAACACAAAGTGGAAGCTGGCAAATTCATTTATACCAACAGACTTGAGGGCGCAGAAGGTGCTGCCATCAGTTTTGACCAGGTTCTTTTGGTAAGTAACGGCGGTTCAGTCGTAGTTGGCGCTCCTGTAGTAGCTGGTGCCTTAGTTTCTGGCAAAATCGTAAATCACCTGAAAGACGATAAAGTTCTTATCTTCAAAAAGAAAAGAAGAAAAGGCTACAGAAAATTCCAAGGACACAGACAGTGTTTAAGTAAGGTTTTAATCGAAACTATTGTAAATTAATTATACTATGGCTCACAAAAAAGGTGCGGGTAGTTCCAAAAACGGTCGCGAATCACATAGCAAACGCCTGGGCGTTAAAGTATACGGTGGTCAAGCTGCGCAAGCAGGTAACATCATTGTAAGACAAAGAGGTACAAAACATCATCCTGGTAAAGGAGTAGGTATCGGAAGAGACCATACTTTGTTTGCTTTGGTCGATGGTAAAGTAGTCTTCAAAAAAGGTCAAAGAGACCGTTCATTCGTGTCGATCGAGCCTTTGGAAGCTTAGTCTTTCCAAAATCATATTAAAAAGGTCCTGAAATACTTATTTCTGGACCTTTTTGTTTTTTTTAGTATTTTTATTTTGAGATAGTTTGTTACTATGAAAATCAAATCTTTTATCCTGTCATTTTGTTTGCTGTCTTATATTCAGGTCTCTTTTGCGCAGTCCTTTGAATACGGAGCTACAAATTATAAGGTTGTTTACCTTAATGGAGACGCATCCAGTAGCTGTATGAAAAATTTTCAGCTTAATCATGGTGGTTTTGCTTTTAATGGAGGCAATGTAAATTTAGCTGTTCTGGAGGCCAATGCTCCTCTTACTATTCAGGGTATGCCAACAGCATTCACCCTAGAAAATGTAGGCCCTGCTTATTTTGATCTTTTTTTTACGACAGACGAAGGGCAAAACTCGCGTTGTGCTCCTATGAGAGCAGAATATGTCGGATTGGAACAGGATAGTAATTTTTACCACATCAATCTTTCGGGTAGTGCCAAAGTAATACTCCGGGCCAAATCAGATGTCCCAGCTACCATTAGTTTTTTTCTCGGTTATTCAACACTCTACGGATACCCCGGTTCTATTAGTCCATCAGGTACTTCTAGTTATCAGGATGGTATTGTAAAAACAATACAGCTCACGACAACTATGAAGGATTATGTATTGGATTTCTCTGACTGGCAGAATAGAAGTAAGGTAAATGTATTTGGTATTTATATAGGAACCACTAATGCTGTAGTTTCCATAGAAGAAATAGTCATCGGATCGAATTCCTGGCCTCAATCTGCGAATCATATCCTAGGAAATATTTACGAAGACGTCAATAACGATTGCGCCAAGCAGTCCGGAGAAAATGGACTGTCTAGTATCATCGTTGAAGCGACCGATGGAAGTGCTTTTTATTATGGGATGACGGATGAAAGCGGCGATTATAATATAGGAGTAGACAGTGGCGCCATTGTTTATGCTGTAACGCCCCGTTTCAATAGCAAAACACAGGCTATACTGAGCAATATCTGTATTCCTTCGGTGGCAGTTACAACCAATGGTGCCGGACAAGATTTCTGCTGTGCTGATTTTGCCCTAAAGGTTTCTCATTGTTCTCATTTGTCTGTACAAGTATACAGTGATCGAAGGAGAAGATGCTTCAGCAGTAATTCAAGGGTCACTTACGCTAATTATGGAAATGTGTCTTCAACATCAACAGTGCTGAAAATCGTGTATCCTGAATTTACGGTTCCGATCTCGTCGGTTCCGGAATGGTCTTCTCAAAAAGGAGATACTTTAATTTACGAACTGGGTTCTTTGGATCCCGCAGAACAGGGCTTTATACTGTTGGTTGATTCGGTTATTTGCGGAAGAGAAGACATTCGAGGTCGTGCACAATGTTTGCAAGCAATCATTTCACCGAAGTCTCAATGTGTGTCGATTGAACCGGCATGGGATGGCTCTTCTGTTACTGTTTCTCCTTATTGTGAAAACGGTGTGGCACGTTTCGTTGTTCAGAATGTGGGACTTGAAAACATGACAGGTACTTCGGAATATAGATTATACAGCAACGATACATTAGTGTTTCAATCTACTTTTCAATTGATATCCGGCAACACCTTTCAGGTTCGCTATCCTGCCAATGGAGCAGTGATTCGCCTGGAAGCCGATCAACGTCCTTCCCATCCCGGCAGAAGCCGTCCAAGAGCGTTTGTGGAAGGTTGCGGAGCGGCGGCATCTCAAACACCGCTTGCACGGGAAAGTTTGGTGTTGTCTATGCCACAGGATGACCTGGACGAAGAGGTGGCCATTTCTTGTATGACTATTGTCGACAGTTACGATCCTAATGATAAAGCTGCTGCTCCTGTCGGCATCACAGATGATCACTTGATTAAAGCGGGAGAACAATTAAAATATACGATTCGTTTTCAAAATACAGGTACAGATGTAGCTTACAACATTAAAGTTGTAGATACGTTAGACCTCAACCTGGATGTAGCTTCTTTTGTAGAAGGGGCTGTCAGCCATCCTTACGTTTTGCAATTTACAAGTGACGGTGAAAAGACTATCCTGAATTATATCTTCAAAAAAATCAACCTGAAAGACAGCACCACCAACGAACCCGAGAGTCATGGCCTTATTTCTTTTTATATAAAAAGTAAAGCGGATTTAGCAGATGGAAATACCCTTCACAACAAAGCAGATATTTTCTTTGACTACAACAGTGCCATCGTTACGAATATTGTAGATCATATGATTGGTACTTACGTTCCAACAGATTTGAGTAAGGGAAATAAAGTGCAGGTGATTACCGGATTGTTTGAAGGCAACGAGTCAAGCATTGTGCAACGCGTAACGCTTTACCCTAACCCGGCTTCGGATGTTATCCAGGTAAAGCTTCAGGAACAAATCACAGATGCGCAATTGATCATTCTTGATCTTTCCAGTCATGAAGTATATTCAGGTGCGCTGAAAGGAGAGCTCTCTTCTGTTTCTCTTGCAGGCTTGTCCTCTGGTATGTATATGTATAAGGTACAAAGTAATGGAGAGTATATAGGGGTTGGCAAATTGGTGGTGAAGTAAAATTGCAATATCAAGCCCCTCTGTCATTTTATAAGTTACCAACTGAGCGATGGAGATATTAACCTTTAAAGTATTTTTATGTTCACTTACCAAGCCTTGCATATCCCTGAGCCTTGTACCAAGATTCATTACGATGATCTTCCGTACGATCCGGATAAACGCCCTTGCCATTTGTGTCAAAAACCAGTCTATGATTTTAGAGACAAGGATGAGTTCTTTTTACAGAAAGTATGGCAGGAAAACAAAGGTGATTTTTGCGGGACTTTTCGGTATCATCAATTTACAGAACGAACGCAAAAACCCATTGTGGCTTCATTTTTTCAACGAGCAAAAATTTATTGGGCCAGTGCTTGTTTGTATTTATTTTCGCAATTGTTTAATCCGTCCAAAGCCCAAGAATCTTCTGCCAAAGCTGCGACCGAACAATACGTTACACCGACTGATTCAAGCAGCATTCAACTGCACGCTAAGAAAGGGAAAAAGCTTGCCACCTTTATTTCTGTAGAAATATTTATTAACGAAGTAAAGTACAATTCTTATTATATCCGTTCTGATACAATAGAAGTGAAACTACCATCTTCTGTGAAGCCAACAGATGAAATAAAAATCGAGAGAAAAGTTATAAAACGCCATCAGGGCTGGACTACAACTGTGATCAAAAACAAAGCCATTGTTTTTAAATTTGGAAGTAGAGAATTAGTAGAAATCCGAGTAACAAGAAGAAAACGATTGAACCTGATTTATAAAAGAGATCGGATGGGATGTCCTAAATTCAGGTAATCATTTTGTATACGAAGCACATAAAAAATCCCGATCAGTATTGACCAGGATTTTTTATGATAGGACAAAAAGTTTTAAAATATTCTCCAACTCATTAATTGTTCGAAGAAGGTAACAATAGTGTAGGGATATAAAACCAAAATATAAGCGATACCCACGACAGCTCCATAAAAGTGAGCGCTATGGTTGATATTATCGCGTGATTCCGCTTTACTTTGGTAATAAGAATAAAGCAAGTAAAGGATAGCGAAAACAAAAGCAGGCAATCCCCCGATCATTTCTCGAAGCGGATCAATCATGATGGATGCGAATATAACAGATGCTACTCCACCAGAGGCCCCTAATGAGGTGTAGCCACGGTTATGGCGATTTTTTACAAAGCTTGGAAAATCTGAAATCACAATGCCTAGAATTAAAATGGCTGCTATGTGAAAGCCGCCTATAACTGCTTCCAGGTTTCTTCCTGCAAAATAAAGCGAAACCATATTAAATGCCCAATGTTTAAAATCGGCATGAATCAATCCGGAAGTTAAAAAGCGGTAATATTCTTTTTTGTCTTCCATGCGGTACGGCGAAAGTACCCAGGCTTCGTAATATTTACGGTTGTTCAATGCAATAAAACTCAAGGCTGAAATAATACCGATCAACACAAGGGTCATGGAAATGGGTATCATAGAATTAGCTTTCGCGCTCGATTAACTGTGAGATAAATTGTTTTAACTGTCCGCGTCTGAAAATAGACCCTTTCACTTTTGCCAGGCTTCCCAATCCGCTGTTGAAGTATTTTTGGATCTGTATATTGGCTTCATTGGCTACACCAAGCTTGTTGTATAAATCGGTAACGCCTTTGATTTTTTGTGGAGAATCTTTTTCGGTCAATAGTTTGGTGAGTTCTTGTGCATGTTTGCCTTTGGCCAATTCAACGGCACGAATGAGCAAAAATGTTTTCTTATTACTGCTGATGTCGCCACCTACTTTTTTGCCAAACTTTGCCGGATCACCAAAGGTGTCGAGCAAATCATCTTTCAATTGAAATCCAATACCGATAGCCACTCCTGCCTGGTATAAATAAGCCGTGTCTTTTTTAGACGCACCGGCTATGATTCCTCCCAACTGCATGCTGAATCCTAGTAGCACTGCTGTCTTGAGGCGGATCATCTCCAGGTATTCTTCTACAGTGACATCGTTGCGTTTTTCAAACAGCATGTCGAGCTGTTGTCCTTCGCATACATGAGTAGCACATTGATTGAACAAGGTCACCACTTGTTTTAATACTTCCGGTTCTAAGTCCAGCAGCAAATCATACGCTTTCACCAGCATGACATCTCCTGAAAGGATAGCCGTATTGGGATTCCATTTTTCATGCACGGTAGCTTGTCCCCTGCGCAACGGCGCCTGGTCCATGATGTCATCGTGCATCAGGGTAAAGTTGTGGAACACTTCCAGTGATAAAGAAGGCTTGATGGCTTTTTCGTAATCTTCTTTGAAGATGAGGTAGCTGAGTACCGAGATCAAAGGTCTCATACGCTTGCCACCCAGGGCCAGCATGTAATCGATGGGCTCGTACAACTCTTTCGGTTTGTTACCAAAAGAAGTTTCGCTCAGTGTCAGATTGATTTTTTTGACGATATTCTCTGTATTGGCAAGCATAGTTTATTGCAGCGTAGCTAATTCTAAGTCTATGGTTCTTTTTTCTAAATCTGTTTTCTTCACTTTTACCATCACTTTATCGCCCAGGGTATAGAATTTCTTTTTCCCTTTGCCGACCAAGCGGTAGTTGTCCGGATCAAATACGTAATAGTCATCGGTCATGTCGCTGATGCGTACCATGCCTTCGCACTTGTTACTGATAATTTCCACAAAGATACCAAAGTCTGTGACACCGGAAATCATTCCTTCAAAAGTATCTCCTTCTTTGGCCAGGATAGACATGTATTCTACCTGTTTGTATTTGATCGATGCACGTTCTGCTTCGGATGCTTTTTTCTCC
>JACMQM010000292.1 GCA_014376985.1 Cytophagaceae bacterium
AATAATTTATGTTTTCCAAATAAAACGCCTCCGATATAGCCTCCGATATCATTTGCCCATAACAAGAGCAAAATGCCCATTACAATTCCCGCGTCATAACTTCCATGGATGAAAGCAGTAGAAGAAAATAAAGCAAGAGGTAAGGCGATGTATAAAACACCCAAAAACGTGTTAGCAATTCTGTAAAAGGGATTTTGATTGATTTGAAATAATTCCACAAGGAATAATAAAAACACAAAGGCTATTACCAAATAATAATAAGACGAAGGTATTGTGTTGTTCTGAACCAGGTAATTAATAAGAAATAGTAGTACTCCGATAGCAACAGCAAATACTCGATTGAGGTACAGCTTGGAGAGATGGAGCAGGTGAAAAAACTCTGCGAGCGAAATTCCACAAATCGATCCGAACAAAAGTAGAAAGGTCCATTCACTATAGAAGACACCGGTCACTACCAGTGCCGCTCCGATCAAACCAAATATAATGCGTAAGGTAAGGTTACTCAATTTGTACATTTCAATAAGCTATAATAGAGGAGTCCGTTTCATCCTAAAACTTTACTACGACTCTTTCATCTGCTTATGACGAATGAATTTGTAATACAGAATAAGGAAGATTACTTGAGCAACAATATATGCGATAAAAAAACGAATATCAAACGCGGTATTTGTTTGTTGAGACTCATTCAACATCGAATCTTTAAAGAAGGCAGAAACAATAAGTGTCAGGGCATTATTGATGAAGTGCATGGCAATGGGTACCCATAAACTGTTGGTCCACAGGTAGCAATAACCAAATAAAACACCTAATAACATCCTGGGTATAAAGCCTAAAAATTGAAAATGTATAAAACTGAAAATAAAACCAGTGACCCAAACGGCGAAATGTTTTTTGTTCCAGATACGAATGAGTTCATTTTGTACAATCCCTCTGAACACGAGCTCTTCTCCTATGGCAGGAAGAATGGAGACGACGATAAATACCAATAAAAAACTACCGATACCATTGTATTGAACGAGGATTTCTGTTAAAGTGGCAGCAGTTTTTTCAGCGTTGTGCGCTGCTTCTTCGATGCCTTTAAAGACTTCCGGTAAAGACACGTTTTTATTCCACAAAGCCAGTTGCTCTACCAAAGGAATGGAAACCACTAAAAGAGCGACCGAGGCGGCGATATACCACCATTGCTTGGTAACTACAGCGAATAAATGCGAAGGAGTTTCTTCTGATTTAAAATAATGAAGATAACAGAGGGGCAGCAAAATAAATCCAAGTAACATTCCAAATCCCTGAACCAGTGATAAGGTAACTTGAATATTAGGAATAAGGGCCAATTTCTCCGGATGAGTGGCAAAATCACTTGGAATATGCACAAGCTCCAATAGTAAAATCTCCCCTGCAGCCTGCATAATCAGGAAAAAGCCTGCCATGCGTAACAGTACCCCCAGAGAAAGTATTGTTTTAGAGAAGATTGTACTATTAAATGTATTCATGAATGTGTAAATTTACTTTAATTAAAGTGATTATAAAATACTGTGGTAAGGATAGGCGACATAACATTCGAAAATTTCCCATTATTACTGGCTCCGATGGAAGATGTCAGCGACCCTCCTTTTAGGGCCGTTTGCAAGGAACAAGGCGCCGATATGATGTATACGGAATTTATCAATGCGGATGGCTTGATCCGTGAAGCAGATAAAAGCATGCAGAAGCTGGACATTTACGATTACGAACGTCCGATCGGTATACAGATTTTTGGTGATAAGATCGATGCGATGCGCGAAGCCGCAGCCATCGCCGAAGCCGCCAGACCAGAGTTAGTAGACATCAATTACGGTTGTCCGGTGAAAAAAGTAGCCTGCAAAGGAGCCGGAGCCGGAATTTTGCTAGACCTTCCTAAGATGCAAGCCATGACTTCCGAAATTGTAAAACGCTGCACCTTACCGGTGACAGTAAAAACAAGATTAGGCTGGGATCATGAAAATATCAAGATCATGGAAGTTGCCCAACGTTTGCAGGATGTAGGCATTCAAGCGCTCACTATACATGGCCGCACGCGTGCGCAGATGTACAAAGGCGAAGCCGATTGGTCGCACATTGCACAAGTAAAAAACAGCGCCAACATTCACATACCAATTTTCGGAAACGGTGATATCGACAGTCCTCAGAAAGCATTAGAATATAAAAACAAATTTGGAGTAGACGGCATCATGATTGGCCGCGCGGCGATTGGTTATCCGTGGATCTTCAAAGAGATCAAACATTATTTTAAAACCGGAGAAATTCTCCCTCCTCCGGATGTATTGGAACGTGTCCGTGTTTGTAAAAAACATTTAGATTTTTCCATCCAGTGGAAAGGTGACAGACTAGGCATTTTTGAAATGCGCAGTCACTACACCAATTACTTCCGTGGCATCTCTCATTTCAAACCGTTCCGCACCAGATTGGTTGAAGCTTCGAGCTATACTGAAGTATGCGAGATTTTAGATCAGGTGGCGAATACTTCGTTTGAGTTGGTATTATAATACTGTCTCAAGTCACACTTAGCTTAGACTTTCAATAGTGAATACATTGTACTAATATTATAACAGGAATTAAAACTGCGCCGCTGGCGCCAATATTTATTGGTGCCCCTTCACATAGGACATCTGTCCGGGCTTTCTAATTAACGATCAACATTTTTTAACCTGATTTTTATGAGCAGAAAATATAGACCCGGCGATCAACGCCAAGAGCATTTCGTCACCTTAATAGGTTACATTGGATTGATTTTTTCATTCGGGATGAATACAGACAAGTGATAATAAAGAGTACCGCGCTGGCGCCAATATTTATTGGTGCCCCTTCACATAGGACATCTGTCCGGGCTTTCTAATTAACGATCAACATTTTTTAACCTGATTTTTATGAGCAGAAAATACAGAACCGGCGATCAACGCCATGCACATTTCGTCACCTTAACAGTTTTGCACTGGATTGATTTTTTCATTCGGGATGAATACAGACAAGTTATAATAAAGAGCATTCAATATTGTCAGCAGTATAAAGGACTTGAAGTATATGGCTATTGCATCATGTCCAGTCATGTCCACTTCATCATTCGTGCAGGTGAAAATGAATTGTTGGAAAATACGCTGAGAGATATCAAACGCCATACTGCGAAATGTTTTCATGATTTATTAGTTTCAAAGCATAATAACTATGAAAG
>JACMQM010000293.1 GCA_014376985.1 Cytophagaceae bacterium
AGCGCCAAGGGGTGTCCTGTTTTCATGCAAGAACGTTTGGCCAGCGAACGGGCCAGTGTTTCTGTGGTATCCAGTTTTAATTCTGATTTGAAATGTTTGAACTGCTCTAATAAACCTTCAAAGATTTCTTTTTCCTGCCCCTCGGTCACTTCAGATGGCGTACCGTTCAATTGAATGGTATGTGTTCCGAATACACTAAACATAAAACCCAATGCATTGAGTTCCTGTTCGATGCTCAGCATAAGGGTAAAATCAGCAGGTGTCAGTTCCAATTGCTGAGGGAACAACGATTGTTGCGATGCTCCGTTTTTGTTACGAAGATTTTTTGTAAAACGTTCATACAAAATCCGCTCATGCGCCGCCTGCTGATCGATCATGACCAGTCCGGATTTCACTTGCGTAATGATGTATTGATTGTGCAGTTGAAACGTGGAAGGATTTTCCGTATTCGTTGTGCTGATGGTACGGTCATGATTGGCTGCACTGGAAAATACCAGGGATTCCATTTGACGCGCTTCTTCCTTGTAGGCAGGGATGTTGTTGTATAAACTTTCCCAATTGGCTCCTCGTTCCTTTTGCTCTCCGCCAAAGTGCTGAGTTCTATAGCTTCCACTGCCATTGCCTGAATGAGGGCGATATTCTGTGTTATGGGTATTCGCTGCCGATTGAAAGCCCATCATGCGCTCGATGTTAATGTCCATTTCAAAATCAAGAGAAGGAGTGACATGGTGTTTCGCAATGGATCTTCGAATGCTGGCTGCTAAAATACCGTAGACCGTTCTTTCGTCTTCAAACTTGATTTCCGTCTTGGTAGGATGCACGTTGACATCAATCATTTCAGGAGGAAGTTCCAGCATCAACAAGTAAAACGGATGCGTATCTGCCGGAATCAATCCTTCGTAAGCATTGATTACCGCATGGTGCAGGTAACCGCTTTTGATGAAACGGCGGTTCACAAAGAAGAATTGATCCCCTCTTGTTTTCTTAGCAGAGTTGGGTTTGCCAATGAAACCTTTAACTGTTAAGTTGTCTGTTTGCTCTTCGCAGGTAATCAATTGTTCTCTATAGGCATTGCCCAATAAATCAACAATGCGTTCCGACAAAGACTTTGCTTGTAAGTTGAATGTTTGTATATCGTTTTGGTAAAATGAAAAAGCAATTTCCGGATACGCGAGTGCTACTCTTGTAAATTCATCCAGGATATGTTTTAATTCTACCTGATTGGATTTTAGGAAATTTCTACGGGCCGGAATGTTGAAGAAAAGATTTTTGACCTGGATAGAAGTTCCTTTTTTTAAGGAGCAGGATTCCACGCTCAATATTTCAGATCCTTCAATGCAAATACAGGTTCCCACTTCATCTGCATCGGCCCTGGTTTTTAGTTCCACTTGAGCCACAGCAGCGATAGATGCTAAAGCTTCTCCTCGGAATCCGTAAGAATACAAGGCAAATAAATCTTCGGCTTTCGTAATTTTTGAGGTGGCATGACGTTCAAAACTCATGCGTGCATCGGCAGGACTCATGCCTTTGCCGTCGTCTACTACCTGCACCAATGTTTTGCCAGCATCTTTGATGATCAACTGCACTGATTTGGCGCCTGAGTCGATGCTGTTTTCCAACAATTCCTTCACCACAGAAGCAGGACGTTGAACGACCTCTCCGGCGGCAATCTGGTTGGCAATCGCATCGGGTAATAATTTGATGATGTCAGGCATTCCTAAGTATAATCAGGGATTGGGTGTGATCGTCTACAAAGGTATAAATATATGATTTATTAGCCTCAGATAAAGCATTGTTTTCTGTTAAAATGCGTTATTTTTGAGAAATATTAACCAACATGTTTTGTTGATATCCTGTTCATAATTATTTGCTTGTGAAGTTCAGACACCTTATTCTTTCTTTTGTTCTTGTTTTATTTGTCGTCATCATCAGTTCGTTTAAACCGACTGCTACTGCTTACCGACTGTTAAGCAAGGAAGAATGGGTGGACAGTATCATGCAATCGTTGACAGAGGAAGAAGTATTGGGACAATTGTTCATGGTTGCTGCTTATTCCAATCGTGATGCAACACATGTGAAAGAAATAGAAGAACTGGTTACCAAGTATAATATCGGCGGCATTATTTTTTTTCAAGGTGGTCCGGTGCGCCAGGCAGTTTTGACCAATCGGTACCAAGCACATGCAAAGGTGCCTTTATTTATTGCCATGGATGCGGAATGGGGGCTAAACATGCGCCTCGACAGTACCATTGCTTATCCGAAACAAATGACACTTGGTGCGATCAGCAATGACGAACACATTTATCTGATGGGTAAAGAAATTGGTCGTCAATGCCAGAGGTTGGGGGTGCATATTAATTTTGCTCCTGTAGTAGACATCAACAGCAATCCCAGCAATCCAGTGATCGGTATGCGCTCTTTCGGAGAAGACAAAGAGAAAGTTGCTTCTAAAGGCATTGCCTATATGCAAGGCATGCAGGACATGCATGTGATGGCGAACGCCAAACATTTTCCAGGTCATGGCGATACGGAATCCGATTCGCATGCTTCATTGCCGGTCATCCATCACGAAGATGCCAGGCTCCAGAGTATGGAGTTTTATCCTTTTAAAAAACTAATTGATGCAGGCGTGAAAAGTGTGATGGTAGGACATATCAGTGTGCCGGCTTATGAAAAAACAGCAAACTTAGCAGCTACTTTATCGGAGAACATCGTTACGAATAAATTAAAGGGAGAACTTGGTTTTAAAGGGTTGGTGTTTACCGATGCCTTGAACATGAAAGGTGTGAGCAGTTATTACAAGCCGGGTGAAGTAGATGTAAAAGCCTTATTGGCCGGTAACGACGTATTGTTGTTTGCTGAGAATGTTCCTCTTGCTATCAAGAAGATTCTTAAGGCTATCAAAGACAAACAGATTTCAAAAGACGAAGTATACACCAGGGTACGAAAAATTTTAGATGCGAAGTATTGGGTAGGCTTAAATACTTTTACCCCTATCAAAACAGAAGGCCTTTACGAAGATTTAAATAGTTCGTGGGCCAATTTTGTAAGATGGCAAACCTATAATAAATCCATCACTGTTGTTCAGAATAAAGACAATTTACTACCCATTCAAAACCTCGATCCACAGCGCTTCGCCAGCATTGTGATCGGTGAAAAGGAAGGCAGTGAATTTCAGAAATCATTAAACAATTATGTGGCAATGGATCATTACAATGTTGTAGATAAAACGTTGTCAAGTACAGATATTGGTGCGTTAACTGATAAGCTTAGCGAATATGATGTGGTTGTGGTCGGCTTGGTAAATACAAATATTTTCAACAGCAAGAACTTTGGAATATCTGACAAGGCACGTGATTTCATCAATAGTTTACCTTCAAAGATTAAAGGGAAAGTAGTTGTCGCTGTATTTGCAAACCCTTACAGCATGAAGTATTTCACTTCTATTCCCAATTTGATTTGTGCTTACGAAGACAATGCAATTACACAAAGTATCGTTCCGCAAGTTATTTTTGGAGGATTACCGGCAGAAGGATTTTTACCTGTTACCGCTTGTCCAGAATTTAAAGCGGGCAAGGGATTGGTATTGCCAACATTAAAGCGTCTAAGCTTCGCTCCTCCGGAATATGCAAAGATGGATTATGAAACATTGAGTCGCATCGATACATTAATCGATCGGTGCATTAGAGAAGGTGTGATGCCGGGCTGTCAGGTAGTGATAGCAAAGTCTGGCGTTGTAGTTTTCAATAAAGCCTACGGTTGGTTAGATTACCAAAAGGCAATCCCTGTCAGTACCAACACCATTTATGACATCGCCTCTGTCACCAAGGTAGCCTCAACAACTCAGGCGGTGATGTTTTTGCAAGAAAGGGGATTGATTGATTTGAACAAAACGGCAGGAGATTATTTACCTGAATTGAAAGGTACCAACAAAGAAGATTTATTAATCAAAGATATCCTCACACACCAAGCAGGATTGATTCCTTTTTTACCACATTGGAGAAGAACAGTAGATAACAATGGTTTCAAAAAAGAATTTTATGATACAGTAAGAAGCGAACAATATCCTCATGCAGTTACCGATAAACTATACAGCATTGTCGCGATGGAAGATTCGGTATGGAAATGGACCGTTGAATCTTCTTTATTGAAGAAGCCGGTATTTATAAAAAAGGGTAAACGCAATAGGAAAATAAAAATAGTAGCGGAGCATTATTCTTACACTTACAGCGACATTGGTTTTTACATTATGAAGAGAATTGTTGAGCGCATTACCAATCAGCCGATAGATCGTTTTATGCTAGACAATTTCTACACGCCACTTGGACTTAGAAATTTTCAATTTAAGCCTGCTGATAAAATCAAAACAGCAGGTATTGCTCCAACGGAGAATGATGTCTATTTCAGAAAGCAATTGGTGCAAGGTTATGTGCACGATCAAGGTGCAGCCATGATTGGTGGAGTAGGAGGACATGCGGGAGTATTCGGATCCGGATTGGAGTTGACGACATTGATGCAAATGAATTTGCAGTTTGGCGAATATGGAGGTAGTAGGTATTTATTGCCGGAAACGATTCGTAATTTTACATCCCGACAATTTACAACCAATAGAAGAGGATTAGGTTGGGATAGACCCGATAAAGGCCACCATGGTCCTACGTCTTACCTGGCTTCAGAAAAAACCTTCGGGCATTCAGGCTTTACCGGTACTGCAGTTTGGGTGGATCCTGTTCAGGAAATTGTGTATGTATTCATTTCAAACCGAGTGAATCCAGACGCGTCCAACAACAGACTGAATAAAGACAATATCCGACCTTTTATACAAACACTTGTGTATAAGTCTATTCTTAATTACAAGACTCCTTTTTGAACTAATCACTGTAAGAATTGTTTGCTCGTTAAGTATTGTCCAGCTTATTATGAAAATAGGAATCGTATGTTACCCGACCTTCGGAGGAAGCGGAGTGGTTGCCACAGAGTTAGGGAAGTATTTATCTAAGAATGGTCATCAGGTGCATTTTATCACCTACTCACAACCTCATCGCTTAGATTTTTTTAATGAAAATATATTTTACCACGAAGTAGTCATCTCTTCTTATCCTCTATTTGAATACCCGCCCTATGAATTGGCATTGGCCAGTAAAATGGTGGATGTTGTCAAACATGAAAAATTGGATTTGCTTCACGTGCACTATGCTATACCTCATGCTTCTGCAGCCTACATGGCGAAACAGATTTTAAGGTCTCAAGGTATTTCTATACCAGTCATTACAACCCTTCACGGTACCGATATTACTCTTGTAGGTAAAGACGCGTCTTATGAACCTGTTGTTACGTTTAGTATCAATCAGTCAGATGGAGTAACTGCTGTATCCGAAGATTTAAAAAGGGATACTTACAAGCATTTTAATATTACCAATGACATTGAAGTGATTCCAAACTTTGTTGATATCAGCAGATTTAGAAAACAAGGTAAAGAACATTTCAAAAAAGCGATCTGTCCCAACGGAGAAAAACTAATTGTACATGCATCAAACTTCAGAGCGGTGAAACGCATTGAAGACGTGATCATGGTATTCGATCAGGTGAGAAAACAAATTCCTTCTAAGTTATTATTAGTAGGAGACGGACCTGAGCGTATGAAACTGGAAGCGCTTTGTCGCGAATTAGATACTTGCGCAGACATTCGTTTCTTAGGAAAAATGGAAGCAGTGGAAGAAATACTTTCAGTAAGCGACGTGTTCATCATGCCCTCTGAAAAGGAAAGTTTCGGATTGGCGGCATTGGAAGCTATGGCCTGCGAAGTGCCTGTGATCTCTACGAATACAGGTGGCTTACCGGAATTAAACATTCACGGAGTGACAGGATTCATGAGTAATGTAGGTGATGTACCCGATATGGTAAAGAACATGATTACCTTATTAGATGATAAAGTGTTACCGGTATTTAAAAAGAATGCCTTGGCGAGAGCCAAAGAATTTGATGTAAATACTATCGGGCCGCGTTATGTAGCCTATTATGAAAAAGTAGCCAGTAAAGTTGCGGGCATGGTAGAAAGATAATTTTCTGCATGAATGTTGTATTCAGTGGTTCGAATTAAAAACCACCAGGAATATGGATCAGGCTCTTAAACCGAAACACACCGGAACCAAACAAATTTTTGACAATCCTTTACTAGAGAAGTTAAGCAGAACACATATCTCCGTTCCTATTTCAGTATTTCTTCTCATCTCCATTGGTTTGCTTTACGTAGCCATACAATACACAACACTGAGAGCAGGTGCAGTTATCACACTGTTTTTCGGAGGATTACTTTTCTGGACATTAATGGAATATGTGCTGCACCGCTTCGTATTTCATATGGAACCTACTTCAGAATGGAAGAAGAAAATACAGTATGCTTTTCATGGGGTACACCACGAATACCCAAAGGACAAAACGCGCCTGGCAATGCCTCCGTTGATGAGTATAGTGATTGCCGGTCTTTTATTTACCATCATTTATTTATTGATAAATACTTCTGTGTTTGGCTTTTTGCCGGGACTATTAACAGGCTATGCGGCTTATTTATTTGTGCATTACATTGTACACGCTTATCCACCTCCAAAAAATGTATTCAGAGAATTATGGGTAAGTCATGCGGTACACCACTACAAGGATAACACCAAGCTGTATGGCGTTTCTTCCCCACTCTGGGACTATGTTTTCCGTACAGATAAATAATACAAACTTTATAAATAAAATTACAACCCCATTAACTGAGCAGTTGGTGGGGTTTGTCTTTTTATATAAATGGGAGCGTCTTTATTCAGTACTTTTATTACGGCGACTAATGTGAGACGCGTTAGGGATTGAGCCATTAGCTGAGCTCTTTTTCTTTGATATTTTAGATACGTTATGTTTAAAGTTTTTTCAGGCAAAAAGGCGAGTGGTGAAAGCCCGACCCGAAGTGAACGCCTATATTCTTATTTTTAAATCATTAATATTATTTACAATAACCCTACTTTAAGATTTGTTTTTATAATGTTGATGTTAGAAATAGAATAAATATTAAAAGAACAAGGCAGGACTCTTGGGCGTTTCCCTACGGGCCGGGCTTTCGCCACTCGCTTTCCCGCTGAAAAAGCGGGAAGAGCTCAAGCAATGGCTCAATCCCTAACGCAATGAGTATACTTTTACTAAGAAATAAATAGTAGGCGATAGGCAATTAACCTCAATCGTAGTAGTTTTTAGTCAGTAATATTTTTAATAAGTTAAACAGCATTTGCTTTTTGTTTAGCAAGCCTAGTATTCAGCTTGTCACTTAAATATTTCCTTACGGGGACATCGTAAATTTTCATTATTAGATATGCTGCTCCAACCAGCACGACTAATCCGGCGATGATGAGGAGAGCCAGTTGCAGAGCAGGTGGCTTATAACTGGTGTAATAATTGCCGAACATCCATAACACAGCATAATGCGTCATGTACAATGGATAAGAGAGTTGCCCTGAAAATGCGCAAGCTTTTTTAAAGCGGGGAGTCAACGTAGCCCCTGCGCCCAAAGCGATCAGCAAGGGGAAGTAAAACAATACGACCAAAGGTTCGGATAACCAATTCCATTTTGAGAAGGGCACTATAAACGCTAGCAACAATAATAATGATATGCCGATGAATCCCAGTTTGTTTTTAATGATCCAGTTGGAACGGTAAATAAGCAATCCAGCTAAAAAAGAATACGATATTCGGGCGCTTCCGTCCCAGAAGGTTGGGCCGCTCCAGCCTCCCAATAAATTGCCGGTACGGTAGCATACCATAGAAATAGCCACCGCCGAGATGATGGTTAATAGAAGCAAATAGCGACGGCTGATTTTATAAAGTACCAAGGCGTAAATGATATTGGCGACATATTCCCAAAACAAAGACCACGACGGTGCATTAAAACTGAATAAGTTAAATCCGCGGTCGGCTATTACAGGCAAGGGAATAAGTAATACAGAACATACAAATACCAGGACGATCTTACCGGTGCTATACAATTCGGGATGGCCGCCAAATGGATCGAACAAAAATGCCATCAGGCCTAACAGCGATCCTGCTATAACAAGCGGGTGCAGCCTGATAATCCTTACTTTTAAAAACACAAGAACGCCCATTTTAACTATACGATTGTCATAGGCATATCCGATCACAAATCCCGAAAGGCAGAAGAAGAAATCGACAGCTAAAAAACCGTGACCAATAAAGTTCTTGCTCGCATCGACATAAGCCCATTCCATAAAATGAAACAGGACAACGGCCAGCGCGGCAATACCCCTTAATCCGTCCAGGATTTCGAAATGCTGTTTGGTCGGAAGAGTTGTCCCGGTGGCTTTGTTTGTATCCATAGAATGTATTCTTGTCAGGTCTGAATTCCTTAAAAAGAAAGAGAAACAGAAAGAGAAAGAGTGCTCCATTTATCACTCTTTCTCTTTCTGTTTCTCTTTTCTCACCTTCTATAAGGCATAAAAAAACCACATCAATAGTGATGTGGTTTTGCTCCCCCTCTTGGGCTCGAACCAAGGACCCCATGATTAACAGTCATGTGCTCTAACCAGCTGAGCTAAGGAGGAATTAATTGGATTGCAATATTACGTCTTGGGGAGACATAAAGCAACTGTCTGGCTTAAAAAAAAGCAGATTTAAGTAAAAAAATCACAGGGAATGACAATCTGACTTGATTGTGAAGAAGTTAAAACGAGTTAAAATCAGACAAAGCGTCTTGAAATCAAGCTGTAATCGCTTTTGGTCCGATTTTCCCGATAGTGGTTACAATAATTGTGAAAGAAACTGTGGACTTATAAATGTCCTTATGATAATTTTGCAACAGCTGTATCGTTAATATGTCTACTATCTTAGTACAATAAACACACATTGATTATGATGAAGAAACCTTTCGCCTCCTTAATTTTAGCTTCTTTCCTAGGAGCCATTTTTGCCTTAGGAGGCTATCATTTTTTTGTTCAACAACCCGTTTTTCAAACGGTAGCTCAAAAACAAGAATACTCTTTATCTAACTTTTCTTCCGACAGCAGCATGGCTGCTAAAGTGCCGGAGGGATTAAATTTTATCTATGCTGCCAAAGCCGTTACTCCCGCTGTGGTGCACATTAAGACTTATTATAAAGTAGCAGAGGGTACAGGTTCTAATGATGAAATTTTCAAATATTTCTTCGGTGATCCTTACGGCGAAGGCGGACCTAATCCTGGAGGACAAGGAAAAGAAGCATCCGGATCAGGCGTTATCATTACGGCAGACGGTTACATTGTCAGTAACAATCACGTAGTAGAAGGTGCAGAGAAAATAGAAGTGATTTTAGAAAATGAAAGAAGCTACGAAGCCGTATTGATAGGAACCGATCCTACAACAGATTTGGCTTTATTAAAAATTGACGATAAAAATTTACCTTTTGTAAAATACGGAAACTCTGACGACATCATGGTTGGAGAATGGGTGTTGGCCGTTGGCAATCCGTTTAATCTGAACTCTACGGTGACCGCAGGCATCATCAGTGCAAAGGCAAGGAATATCAACATCTTACGTGCGAAAAGCAATTTTGCAGTAGAGTCTTTCCTGCAAACAGATGCGGTTGTTAATCCGGGTAATAGCGGAGGAGCACTGGTGAATTTGAGAGGAGAATTAGTGGGTATTAACACGGCCATCGCTTCTCCAACAGGATCATATACGGGATACTCTTTCGCTGTGCCGGTTGATCTGGTGAAAAAAGTAATTGATGATATCCTGAAATATGGAGAAGTACAAAGAGGGTTGTTGGGTGTAAGCATTGCTGACATGACCACTACCTTAGCCAAAGAAAAGAACATCGATTACATTCGTGGGGTATACGTTGCCGGTGTCAATGACGGAAGTGCCGCGAAGGAAATAGGCATGAAAGAAGGAGACATCATTACACACATCAATGGCAAAGAGATTTATACTTCTTCCGGCTTACAAGAAGCGGTGGCTCGCTACAGACCCGGTGATAAATTGAAAGTATCTTACCTGAGAAAAGGCGATAAGATGGAAGGCACAGCTGTATTGAAAAACAAGCTGGGCGAAGACAAGATCGTGAAGAAGGAAGAAGCCAGCATCAAGAGAAAGCTTGGCGCGGACTTGCAAGTAGTAAGCAAAGACGACAAGAAACATTTGAGTCTTCAGGGTGGTGCGCAAGTATATCGTTTGTATGATGGCTTGCTGAAAGACTCAGGCATAAGAGAAAGTTTTATCATTACAAGCATTGATAAAAAGAACGTACAAATACCGGAAGATGTAGAAGCTATTTTGAATAAGATCCTTCCTGGAAATGGAGTATTAGTAGAAGGCGTTTATCCTAACGGTAAAAAACAATTCGTAGGATTAGGCTGGTAATTACTCACAATCATTGATAAATCGGTGCTTTATTTTTAACATAAGGCGCCGATTTTTTTATAGACCATGATTCTATAACAGAACAATAGTTTTATTTCGTGGCAATTTAATAGTTAATATTGTGCTCTTGAATTTCAAAGCACAAATGCGGATTTCAAATAAGTACTAATCACATTTTTTTAAAATAATTGAAGATTGTTAATTGGAGCTTATTTGTAATTTGGTACTTGTAATTTGATATTTAATAGAAGTACCCATATTCTGAATTATTAAATGGATTACAGACAAATGAGTATACTGATTTGTCTGATACTTATGGTCTAATTATAATTTGGATAAACGAACAGACATGACGACAGCACAAGAAATTTCCGCAGTTCTAAAAGAATTAGGCATTGATACGGAAGCCAACCCTTCTTATTATACAGGTTTGCTTTCAGGACCTAAGGCGACTTCAAACACGATGGTTTCTCATACACCAATTGATGGAAGTCTCATCGCTTCTGTAGGTATGGCGACAGCGACGGATTATGAGGCAGTCGTGCTGCAAGCACAAGAGGCCTTCAAATCCTGGCGTTTATGGCCTGCACCTAAGCGTGGAGAGATTGTTAGACAATACGGACAAAAACTGCGTGAGAATAAAGAAGCGTTAGGGAAGCTGGTCACTTTAGAAATGGGTAAATTGTATCAGGAAGGTTTGGGTGAAGTGCAGGAAATGATTGACATCTGTGATTTTGCTGTGGGACTTTCCAGACAATTGTATGGATTGACGATTGCATCAGAACGTCCCTTGCATCGTATGTTAGAACAATACCAGCCGTTGGGTGTAGTGGGTATCATCAGCGCCTTCAATTTCCCTGTTGCCGTATGGGCATGGAACTCTATGTTGGCTGCCGTTTGTGGAGACGTATGCATTTGGAAACCTTCAGAGAAAACCCCGATTTCTGCCATCGCTTGCCATAAAATATTATTAGGTGTTTTAAAAGAAAACGATGTGCCCGAAGGAGTATTCAGCCTCATCATCGGTGGAGCAGACATTGGAAATAAATTATCAGAAGACGAACGGATTCCTCTAATCTCAGCAACGGGGTCTACACGCATGGGTAAAAGCGTAGCGATAAAAGTAGCCTCACGCTTAGGTAAATCATTACTGGAACTGGGCGGCAACAATGCCATTATCGTTACACCGCAGGCTAACATGGATCTGGCAACACGTGCCATTGTATTCGGAGCGGCTGGCACCTGCGGACAGCGTTGTACGTCTACACGTCGTGTCATTGTGCACGAAGATGTAAAGACTGAATTGATAGCACGTTTGACAAAAGCATATGCTTCGCTTCCGGTTGGAAGTCCATTGGACAAAGGAGTTTTGGTTGGTCCATTGATTGACGCTGCAGCCGCTTCGAAATTTGAAGAAGCAATAACTGCTTGCCAGAAGGAAGGTGGAACGTTATTGACCGGCGGAAAGAAGCTTAGTGGAGGCTTATACGATAAAGGCGCCTACGTGAGTCCTGCCATTGTTGAAGCGAAAAATTCTTATCAGACCGTTCAGGAAGAAACGTTTGCTCCGATTTTATACATCATCAGTTACCAAGGCGACGTCGCTAATGCCATTGATCTACAGAATGAGAGTTTGTATGGTCTTTCATCTGCTATATTCACAGATAGTATTCGCGAGTCTGAGCGTTTTCTTTCATCAACGGGTTCCGATTGTGGTATCGCCAATGTGAACATTGGTACATCAGGAGCGGAGATAGGCGGAGCTTTTGGAGGCGAGAAGCAAACCGGTGGCGGCAGAGAATCAGGTTCTGATGCTTGGAAGGTCTATATGCGCCGTCAGACCAACACGATCAACTACTCCACAGACCTGCCTTTGGCTCAGGGGATAAATTTTAATTAAGATGTAATGTTTTCGCCTTTTTATACTTAAATTGCCTAGAGAAGAAAATAGATACTATCATCAAGTGAAAAACGCCGAAAACAAGTACCATTCTATCATGCTTATCGATGACAATGAGATTGATAATCTCATCAATCAGAAAATGATCGAATCCGCATCCATCTGTGATCGCATTTTTGTACATACGGGAGCGAAGAGCGCGATTGAATTTTTAAAGAACATGGAAAAACTGGCTATCCAATCCAAAGAAGGGTTTCTGCCAGAGATCATTTTTTTAGATATCGACATGCCTCTTATGGATGGTTTTCAATTTTTAGATGAGTTTGAAAAATTATCAGAGTCTACCAAAGAACATAGCAAAATCATCATGCTAACCTCTTCTTTGAATCCGTTAGACATGCAAAAAGCCAAGAAAAATAAGTTGATTGTAAAGTACCTTAACAAACCGTTGAGTCAGGAAAACCTGAAAAAACTATAAGGGATTACGAAGGAGAAGAATGTTAAGTGACTAACCTAGTTTTTCCTCAATGTTGAGGTAGGATAGCGGGCTGAAGCGATTAGGTAATGATTTTTGGAATTTCTTCACCAGCAGAGACATCTTACTGTTTTTCTCTTTTCTGTTTTCGCTGATCAAGACTTTTAAAATCTTAATGAACAAAACCACATGAAGGCAATTCTCTTTGCCTAATAATCTTATCTGGCGCTGAATGCTGTTTACCAACTGACCGAATAAGTCCTGATCTTTCAGCAAGCAATATTGGTAAGCCAATACGAGCTTGGTCTCCATGTATATGTATGGATATTTTTTGATGCTGGTATCATTCAAGAACTGATTTAACCATTTAGACGCTTCTTCATACTTATCTGCATGATAGCATGAAATGCTGCGGTATAGGATATAAATCAAATACTCGTTGATGTTTTTCTTGTTGATCTCAAAGTCTTCGAAAAGGCCTTTGTTCTCTTCGTATATCGTTGTCTGCGTACCGTTTTTCAAGTGGTAATTTAACTTACTCAATAAGAAATCAGGAGAGGCTGTATAAAGACTATAATTAGTTAACAGAGAACTTAACGATTCGTTGATGTCTTCATAATATTTTTCCGCTTTCTTGTGTTCGCCAATGGAGATGTAATACTCGAAACGTAAGTATTCCAATACAAGAATTAAGTGGTAGTAAGAAGAATCGAGGTAATACAAATCGAAGGTTGCTTGTATTTTATCAAACAGTTCTTCAAAATCATTTACCAGTTTTTTCTCTGGTTCGATGAACAATTGATGAAAAACATTGATGAAAGAAGAGTAAACAAATAAGCGGTGTGATTGATAAAGATTGGAAACATTGATGAGTTCTTCTCTCATGAGATGAAGTCCCATTTTGTCTGTTTCATCAAAGCCCATCATGTACTCGCCGTATTTCTTAAAATAGTTGGCCAGCAAATCTTCCGACTTGTCCAACGCCAGCATATAAGCGACGTGACGATTGTATAACTGAGAATAGTGAAAATGATCCTCAGGACTGTGTATGAGTAATTTCTTTAAAGATTTATAGACGATGGTCAGCTCATTGGCCAAGTCATAATCCAGCAATTCTTTTTCTAATTTTTTTAGAGTCGCAACCGCAATGGTCTTTTTCTTGGTAAAAATGATTTCATTGATCGTCGCTACTTTTTTGATCAACGAAGTTCTTGGACTTTCCATTTGCTCCAGAAGGTATTCTTCAATCTTTTGATTGAGTCTAGAGCGAAGGGTGTAATAAGCATTGTTGTTGACTTCCAGCTCCTCCATTATTTTGGCGTCGGAGAGCTGTTTTTCTCGCATAAACTTTAACAGATAGGCCGATTTCTCAGCATTACTGTTAAGGAGTGATTCGTAAATAGCAGTATAATCCTTTGTAGAAAGCTGCTTTATGATGTTTTTTAACTTCGACATTTAAACCCTTAAAAAAGCAAAGCTTTTATGAATGTTCTAAGTTATAAAGATATAAAAAAAACGGAAAAATAGAACAGATTTGGCAAATGACTGTAAATAAGCCTCAGACTCCGTAAATCCACTCACACTCTTTTATCGTAAATTAGACACGACTTTAAAAAAATCGTGCCTAATATTTGAACTCTGAATCTAGAATATGGAGGCTACGGAGTGTAAAATAGACACAAACCTGTAGAAAATATCTACAGCCCAGTATTGACAAGACATTTGAAACGATGGCGTTTTAAAGCGAAAAGCTGACGCTCAAAAAATTCTAGCAATTTTTTTCATGAAGAGAATTTTTTCATGGAAAAATTATGTTTTTAGATCAATGACATAAAGTGCCATAAAAAATATAAGTGGGGAATAATTTCCCAAATCATATTTTTTGATAAAAAACATGTAAAATCTAAACCTACTTTCGTCTTTTTTATGTAAGTTGATACAATTACAAGCTACTTTTAATCATTTGTGTAAACTTTATTAAATAGCCGAATTAATATTTTAAC
>JACMQM010000294.1 GCA_014376985.1 Cytophagaceae bacterium
AAATGATTACACCGAGAATCAAGCGAATCCATCTCATGATGTGCCAATTATTTAATAGCGCATATTTTATGGTTTCCATTATTTTATCTTGCTTTGTAATCTTGTCCATCCACCACCATTATGTACTTCTTCAAATCCATTAGACTTTAATAGACTTTTGGCGGAAGCACTACGCATACCCGAAGCACAACAAGTAATAATCGGTTTCTCTTTTTTTAGTTTAGATAAATTATTTTTTAGAACATCTAAAGGAATATTGACAGACCCTTTGATGTGTCCTCCCATATATTCTCCTTTGGAGCGAACATCAATAATAGTAGCTCCCTTTTTTACAAGGTCAGCAAAATCTGTAGGAGTACCCATGCCAAATAAATTCTTTATAAAAGTCATCATAATTAGTTGCTATTTTTTTGTTGTACATCAGTCCATGAGCCACCATTAGAACATTCAATTCCTTGGTTTTTTAAGAAGATAGTTGCTTGCCCACTTCTATTGCCACTCGCACAACATAGAATAATCGGTTGTTCAAATGATTGAATATCCTTTAGGTGGGCTTTGATTTCCTGTAAAGGAATATTTTTAGAATTCTCAACATATCCCGATTTATATTCTTCAGGACTTCTTACATCAATAATTGTCATCGTTCTTTTGTATTATTTTTTTGAAACATATTTAATAATAAACCTCCCATTATTGCTCCATAAATTGTGCTGTTAATAGGTTTGGATGTTATTGCACAACTACCACTCGCACATCCTATATAGTAGTAATATAGATAACCTGAAATTGCTCCTACAAATACCCCCAATACAGTAAGACCATATTTTTTAATCATAATCTAAAATCGTGATGTTATTTTATTAGAAAAGGCTAAAACGTCATTATAAACTATATCCCAAGTAACAGGCATGATTTTCTTCAACATACTACTTACACCGCAGTACTTTTCTTGTGAATCAGATACTGCATTGAGTGCTGCTTCTTTATTCATTTCATCACCTTTAAAAGTGTAAACAAGATGAATTGCCTCATATTGTATAGGAGCTTGTTTGGTTAATTCCCCTGTTACTTTTATGTCAAAGGAATCTACTTCTTTCTTTGCTTTTCGAAGCAGTGCGACAATGTCCATTCCTGTGCAGCCTGATAAAGCAGTAAGGACAAAAGGTTTTGGGATTGGTGCTGAATCTTCTCCTCCTGACTTTTCAGGAGCATCCATCATTACAGTATGTCCATTTATTAAGGAATTAAATTGCATCTTACCCATCCATTGGGTTTCTACTTCATGTGCCATAACTATTCAGATTTTTTACTTTTTGAACTAAAATTGAAAAAAGTATAGAGTGGACAAAACGACATAAAACTTGTCGCAATGAATACCACAGAAAGTATTATTAACATGATGCCTAAAGTTCCACTGATAATGTGGTTGAAAAATAAGGCGATAATTACCAAGGCTATGATGGTACGGGAAATCCTATCGAAGCCTCCCATATTTTTTATTATGCTCATATTAACTGACTCTTTAGTTAAACAACACTGTAAAGATTGTCCATTAAAAATAAGCAGTCAGCCACTTTTGTTACATAAGGATAATTTTATTTCGTCCGAGCTTTAGTTGTCCATTTTCTTCTAATTGTTTTAATAAACGGGAAACCACCACTCTTGCCGTTCCTAATTCATTTGCAAGCTGTTCATGAGTTACAATCACTGTTTTGTTGTGACTCAATTCAGCCTTCTTGTGAATGAGATTGAGTAGACGCTCATCAACTTTTTTAAAAGCTACGGCATTCACCACTTCTAATAATTCTTCAAAACGTTTATGATAAAGGCGAAAAATATAATCAAGCCATTCAGGATAATCTTTTATCATGGAACTAACTTTTTCAATCGGTAGGAAAAGAACTTCCACTTCTTCCTCAGCCATTGCTTTTACCTTACTCGTTTCATGGTGCATTCCACCCAAAAAAGACATAATGCAACTTTCTCCTGCTTTGATATAGTAAAGTAGTATTTCTCTGCCATCCTCTTCTGTTCTCATAACCTTGATGCTCCCTTTCATTACAATCGGGATGACCTTGATATGAGTATTTTCATTGAGTATAATATCACCTTCCTTAAAAGATTGGGTAATACCGTATTCAATAAGTTTTTCTCGGATTTGTGGTGACGATCTAAATTCTGAAATATTGTCAAACAAACTCATATTAGTAATTTTTTCTTATCACTTTATTTATGCTGCTTGATTTTTTTTAAAAGAGCAGAATAAAAAAAATTGCTTGGTTTCGAATGGAGTAGTATGATCTTCAGTAAGACAACGTATTTTTTTAAACCCTTTTTCAAACTGATTATTTAACTCCACCTCTTTATATTGTTTAATATCAATTACACTACATTTAGTAGGTCCATTTTCAGAGAAAGTCCCAATAGTGAGGTAACCCTTTATAGCTTTTCGGGCAATTTGTAAATACTTCGTAATTTGTTCATTTGTATTAAGAAAATGAAAAGTAGCCCTGTCATGCCGTACGTCATAAGTTGTATCAGGTTCAAACTCCGTAATGTCACTAACAAATCATTTTACTTTTTTGGCTTTCTCTCCAAGGCGTGTTTGAGCTTTTTCAAGTGCCTTTTCCGAGATGTCAAGTACAGTTATATCCTCAAATCCTTCCTCTAACAGATAATCTACTAACTTACTATCACCTCCATTTATATCTATTATTTTAGCTTTTTCATCAAGGTTAAAACTGTGGATGAAATCAAGGGAAGTTTGGGGGATTTCTTGAGTCCAACTTACTTCGTTAGATTGTTTTGTTCCGTATACTGTTTCCCAATGCGCCTTTTTATTCATGGCTACTTACATTTTCATTCATAATATCGAAACTTAACACCTAATTACCCTTAAAAATTCGCTTCATTGGTAATTAAAATAAATACTTGACAATTAGCACTTTAATCTTCTGTATGATTTTCCATAAAATCCATGATTTGCTGTATTCCTATGAGTAATTGGGGTGCTATGACTCCTCTCAGGGGTATTTAATCACAAAAGCCTTGCAGACTAATAGTTTGCAAGGCTTTTTGTCTTTACGCTGGCTGTTACTGGTGCAAGCGTTTACTCTTGTTCCTAAAATAAATTAGAGCGTCTCGCTCGGGGATTGAATCATCAACGCATCTTTATCCATCTCTGCTGACATATGCTTTCTTAAGTATCTCTAAACTAACAGGTATTAATCAAAGCTCGAGCGGGACGCTACACAGTGTTATAGGAACAAGCGTGGACGCTTGCACCAGCGGATGCTCGCACTCGCACTCACACTTCATACTACACTACTAATCATTCAAACCAATTCCCTTTAGAATATTCGGTATGCTTTTCTCCACTCTCGCCTCTCTGGTTTGAGATTGTTTCGCGGAAGAAAAAAATAGCAGATACGCTCTTTGCCTTCCCGGGGTCAATGCATAAAAAGCTTTTTTCAAAGCAGGTTTTTTATCCAACTGGATTTTAAATTCGTCCGGCATGGTAAATTCAGTGGTCTTTTTCAGCTCGGCTTGCACTCCAGATTTTTCTACTTCGATGGCTTCTTTGATATAGCTTTTTAAAGTCGCTTTCAGCTTCACAATTTCCGGAACATCAGTAAACCGGATTTGACGAGCGACTTGCACATTCTTCGTTTGTTGAATGAGGATTCCCTTAGGATCTTTTAACAAGACTCCTTTAAAAAATAACATTGCACAGTATTCTTTGAATACATGGATCAACAGGATGTTGCTGCCGTCGAGTGTGTAACAAGGACAACCCCATTTCAATTCTTCAGTTAATCCACAGTTGAGAACGATCGTTCTCAACTGCTCAATTTCCTCCTGCCACTTTTTGGATTTGTTGAAATAGAAATTAACCTTGGGATTCATGTTACTCTTTGTCATGGTACCCTATTTTTATACAATCTCTCCCGAGCTATCGCGAAGTAATCTGCATTATACCCTTAGCGAACCACGGAATCCCCTGGCGGCATAGTAAGATTCTGCACCGTTGTGATAGAGAAAGACCGTATCATAGCGGCGATCGCAAAAGACCGCGCCACCCAATTTCCTAATGGCATCAGGCGTTTTTATCCAACTCGAAGTTTTCGTATCAAAGTTCCCCAATTGCTGAAATGTCCGGTATTGTTCTTCTGTTAATAGTTCAATGCCCATGGCTTCAGCCATATCAAGAGCACTGGTTGCCGGTTTGTTTTCTTTTCTTGATTCCAGTGCTTCGTGGTCGTAACAAACGCTTCTGCGTTCTTTTGGACTTTCCGCCGAACAATCATAAAAAATATATTCTCCCGTTTTTTTATCCTGCGCGACAACATCCGGTTCACCACCTGAGCGTTCCATTTCGTTCAGTGACCAAATTTTTATGGAATGAGCTTCCAGCTTTGCTCGAACCTTAGACCATTCAATGCCTTTGTGGCGATTCTTGTTTTTCTCAAAACGAGTATGTAATAACCGGAGTAGCTCCTCACTTTTGTCGGATGACAAACCTTTTTTGTTTGTGTTTATTTTGCTCATAGCATTTATTTATCAGAAAAACTGCAGCAATACCTGATAAATCGGTAATAGGTATGCCATAATTCTTCTTATTGAGTAATTGGACGGCTTTTTCTGTCAGCCGGTCTGAAATACGAAGATACTACAGTCAGAATGATTAGTAATACCGTGCCGAACAATTCTTTCGCATTATCTCCACAAGCCAGGTGAAAAAAAACAGCACCAGACATAGCGAAAAAGAAACCGGCATAAGCCCATTCCTTTACAAGAGGAAATTCAGGAACAAGCACAGCAATTGCTCCCAATAATTTCCAAATACCCAGTATAGTTAGAAAATACAAAGGATAGCCCAAATGCACCATCCTATCTACTGCCTATTTCAATTGTATCAATTGTATAATTCCTGTGGATACCATTCCTAAGGCCAACCAGCCCGTTGCAATCCAATAGATAATTTTATTTCTCTTTGTCATAGGGGTTGTTAGTTTAGTTTGCTGATGATGTCTTGTATTCTGTTATGCGCCATATTGAGGCCTTGAGCAAAAGGCAACTGCAGTATTTGGTCTCTGATGGCAACAGATTTGACAGAGGTATTGTAATAAATATCAAATCTAAAAGGCGCCACTGTAGACTCTCTCGAATAGAGCTGAACATCGCAGGTATCCTGCAGGTAACTATAAAGGTAACTACTGTAATCTATTCCTACAATGCTATCTATGGTTTGATAAAATCCTGGATTGTAATTAATCGTATCTAACGGTTGTGCATAAAGGTACTTTGTGATCGTGCCGCTGCTGGTATATACCATCTGCTTAGGCGGCAGATGGGCTTTCTCATTGTACAATAAAATTTATTGAGAAACAGTCTGTATCATAGCCTATTTTAACAACAGAAGGAACTCCATTGTACCAATAAGCTAAGCCTGTACTAACCGCTTGAAGAATGACTGTTCGTGTTTGGTAATTGCCACAGTCATCTGTTACTTTAATGGTATAACTACCCGATGACAAACCTTTGATTGTATCGGATAACTGAGGGCTGGCTGTAACATAAGATAAAAAAACAACCATTTTAGTACCTCTTTTAAGGTATATCAATCATACCATACTATCTACTTGCCCGCGGGATAGCAGCGGAAAGCCCACAGCGAGCAACAAGGTAATAATTAAAAGAAAATTAAGATTCGAGCGCGGGCTTGAAGCACAATCGAGCATTAGAGTGCAAAGATTGCGCACGAAGTGCTGCCCCACCCGCCTCTTCAGACGGGACACGCCCAAAATATTAAGATGAATCTAGACCTAGCTATGCTCTTCTTTAAAAGAAAAAAAATCCTTATCCGATAAACAAAACTCTCTTCCTTAAATAAAATCTATATACACCGGACTATCATATCCCATTCCCAATAGTTGCGCCGCGTTGCCGTGACGGATGGCGATCTCCAAATGGCCACTGCTATTGAAGACGGGAAGTATTTCACCGTCTTCCAGGTGGTTGTACGAGTCGAATACAGCAGGTGAACTATAACGCGATATACGAATTAGAAACTGTCTGCCTTCGCGCAGTTTTGTAAAATCTTCTTCCTTGATGTTGGAAATCAAATTGCCATAATTGTCGACATGAATGATATGACCTGCCATCTGGTCTTTGCCCAGCCGTACTTGACGGTTGAGCATGCGGTGTAATTCTGCTACCTGCCTTCCTACATTATAAATGGGCGTTCCACTAGCCAATGCTACAGCTGTTTTAGCCATGACACCTTTTTCCGGAAACACTTTGGAATAATTCGCATCCTTTTGTATCTCAACTATAGCCGTGGGATTCTTATCGCTAAGCAGAGAAAAGAAACCATTGTCTACACCAACAAAAAAATGTTCTTCCAGTTTAACCGCTACCAAACGCTCGTCTCCACTAATGGGAACATTAACACATACCAAATGCACCGTTCCCTGTGCAAATTCGCGAAAAACAGATTTTAGAACGTAAGCGGCGTGAGGAATATTAAAATGCTCAATTTCATGACTGATATCTACTACCGGAATAGTATGGTTGATGGACAGGATGCGGGCCTTTACAGCGGCCACATACGGGTCCTTGTAACCAAAATCCGACATGAAGGTGATCAAACCCATAAAAAATAAGTTTTATTTGCTCGTTGGTATGTTATATTGAAGTAAAATTAAGAAATTTATTAGTCTAACAATCAAATCTACAGAACTTGATAGAAAAAGTATTTACTCTGGAAGCCATTTCCCCCCTTGATTTCTTAGGTGCCGAAAACGTAAACCTGAAAGTCATTGAGGAAATTTTCCCTAATGCCAGAATAGTTGCCCGAGGAAATCAAGTGAAAGTCATTGCCAACGCAATTGAAATCGAACGGTTTACTGATCTCTTCAATATTCTGGTCGAGCACTTTGGCCGCTATGGAGCGTTGACTGCCGACTATATCAAGTATTACACCAAGGAGCAGAAACTAGGTCCGGATGATCCTTCCGGAACCGATGTCATCCTCTTTGGGCACAAAGGCAATGTCATCAAAGCCAAATCGGCCAATCAGGCCAAGCTTGTACAAACGATACAGGAACACGACCTGGCTTTTGTCATCGGTCCTGCGGGAACAGGGAAAACGTATATTTCAGTAGCTTTAGCGGTACGCGCGCTCAAACATAAAGAAGTAAAGAAAATCATTATCACCCGCCCAGCAGTGGAAGCCGGAGAAAACCTTGGTTTTTTACCGGGAGATTTGAAAGAAAAAATTGATCCGTACCTGCGTCCTATCTATGATGCATTGGATGACATGCTGCCGCCTGAAAAACAGAAATATTATTACGAAAACCGCATCATCGAAATCGCTCCGCTTGCGTACATGAGAGGAAGAACGCTGCACAACGCGTTTATTTTATTAGATGAAGCGCAAAATACAACACCGATGCAAATGAAGATGTTTCTCACACGTATGGGAGCCAACAGCAAGATGATTGTTACAGGTGATCGGTCTCAGATCGATTTGCCGAAAAGTCAACGCTCCGGCCTGACCGATGCCATCGAGACCTTGAAAAAAATAAAGGAGATCGGAGTGATTGAACTGACGAAAACCGACGTTATGAGACATAAACTTGTCGGTAAAATTATTAGTGCTTATGAAAAAAAAGCCATTGAAAACAATGAGAAATAGACTCCTGTATTTTTTATTTATTTTTTCTTTGTTGTTTGCGCAACACAGTATGGCGCAGAAATGTGCCACTACCGAAGTAGAGCAATTACATAACATTCATCATCCGGAATGGCAAGCCAGCCGCAGCCGCTTTGAGAAAAAATTGCAGGAACATATTCAAACAAAAAAATTCAGACAACAACGCACCGTCGGTGGCCCCGCATTGTATACGATTCCGGTTGTCGTGCATGTCGTACACAATGTTTCTAATGGATCTATTGGCGGCAAAAATATTCCGACACAACAAATTCTGGATCAGATTGCAGTGCTAAACGAAGATTACCGCAGACTGAATGCCGACACAAACAACACACCTGCCCTATACAAACCTGTTGCCGAAGATGTACAAATAGCCTTTTGCCTCGCAGTAAGAGATCCAAACGGAGATCCCACCAATGGCATACGCAGAGTGTATGATTCGAAACCTTCGTTTAATGCCTATGATTTCAATGATGAAGTTTACCTGAAAGGTTTATCCTATTGGCCAAGCGATCAATACCTCAACATCTGGGTCTGCGACCTGGCGGCCGG
>JACMQM010000295.1 GCA_014376985.1 Cytophagaceae bacterium
CCAGGAAAAGCTGGGAAAAACGTATCTGGATCTTGAATTTTTATTGACCTGTTTCAAAGAGGTCCTGGAAGAGAATGGAGAAATAGAATTGTCCAAGCAAGTGCCCTGGATAAATTCTAAACGGAACAAACCCACAATTGAAGAGTTTAATGAGAAACATGTTCAATTGTATTCCATCGCTTTTCAACTACTCAACATGGTGGAAGAAAACGGTGCGAAACGTTTACGCCGTAAAGTCGAAGAAAAAAACATGTCTTCGGTCAACGGTATGTGGGCTTACAATTTTCAGAAACTAAAACAGAAAAAAATTACTCCGGAGCAAATCGCAGCAGAATTGTCGCATACCCGCATAGAACCGGTATTGACGGCTCACCCTACGGAAGCTAAGAGAACGATTGTACTGGAGCATCATCGCTTGTTGTATTTGTCGTTTATGAAATGGGAAAACGGCAATTACAATTCTCTGGAAAAAAACGAAATCAGAAAAGAAATAAAACTACACCTGGACAGACTGTGGAGAACAGGTGAGATCTACGAGGAAAAACCGGATGTGAAGTCTGAGTTGAAAAATGTAGTGCATTACTTGTCTCGCGTATTTCCTGACGTTATATCTACCCTTGACAAACGTTTGTTCATGGCTTGGGAATACATGGGCTGGGATCCTGCGTTGATTCAGACGTATGAAAAATTACCTAAAATATCTTTTGGTAACTGGGTAGGCGGCGACCGTGATGGTCACCCTTTTGTAACGGCTGAAGTAACCAAAGAAACATTAGATATTTTACGCTTGAACGCGTTCATCAATATCCGCAAGGCATTGGAAAAACTGGAAAAGAACCTGAGTTTTTCTTGCCAACTCAATGCATGTTCAAAAGCATTGAAGAAAAGATTATTGGAAATGGCACAGGAATCCAATCGCATCGATAAACTGGAAGAGCATCCTAACAGTTCGGAAGTGTTTCGTTTATACATCTGTTTGATGATGGACAAACTGCCATTGGATATTGAAAGAGGTTTTTTGTTAAAGAAAAAAGACATCAAGCATTGTTACAACCAGCCGGAAGAGTTGATCAGTGACCTGATCATTCTGCGTAGTGCCCTGGTAGAATACGGTGCAGCCATGGTGGCGTATGCCGATGTGAAAGAAGTATTGCGTTTGGTGCAAACCTTCGGGTTCCATTTGGCGCATGTAGATGTGAGACAAAACAGCAAGTTTCACGACTTGGCTATTTCACAATTGATGAATGCCGCTTCATTAGATGGCAACAGCTTCTTGACCTGGTCAGAAGAAGATCGTCTGAAGTTTTTAACAAAAGAATTATTATCTCCGCGTCCCTTTACGCAGCCGCATACACAGAAATTGGGTAAAGAAGCGGAAGCGGTGATCGGCTGTTACCGTGTATTGGCAGATCACATCAATAAATACGGTGAAACCGGTTTGGGTTCACTGATCGTCAGTATGACACGCTCCTTATCTGATTTGCTGATCGTGTATCTTCTCGCTCGCGAAGCTGGTTTGGCTAGGTATACAGAAAACGGTTTGGTTTCTTTACTGCCTGTTGTTCCTTTGTTCGAAACAATCGAAGATTTACAACACGGTGCTGCCATCCTTACGAAGTTCATGGATCATCCATTTACGAAACGCAGTTTGGAGTACCAACGTAAAGCGCGCAACGAGGAAGACAAAGTACAGCAAGTAATGATTGGTTATAGCGACAGTAACAAAGACGGCGGCATTTTGGCCAGTCAGTTTAACCTGTACACCTCACAATTGAAAATGGTGGAAGCCGGTAAGAAAGCCGGTGTTCGCATTCGTTTCTTCCATGGTAAAGGCGGTTCGATCAGCCGTGGTGCAGGACCTGCACACTGGTTTATCCGCGCGCTTCCTCATGGTTCTATGAATGGCGACATGCGATTGACCGAACAAGGAGAAACGATTTCTCAAAAATATGCGAATAAGTCTAATGCGGTGTACAACCTCGAAGTATTGGCTGCATCCACTGCGGGCTATTCCATCATGCAGAAATATACAAAACGCAAAAAAGACAAGTTCGATGAGTACTTTGAATTCTTAGCATCAGAAAGTCAAAAGCATTATGTAGCGCTGATCAGCGATCCGCAGTTTATACAATTCTTCGGTCAGGCTACTCCGATCGATGTAATCGAACAAAGTAAAATCGGTTCTCGTCCTGCGAGGCGCACCGGCAAAAGAACATTGGCCGATCTGCGTGCTATTCCATGGGTATTCAGCTGGAGCCAGTCTCGCTACAACATTACCAGCTGGTATGGAGTAGGACATGCGTTGGATATGTTGAAAAATCAATTCCCCGAGCAGTTTGAAAACCTGAAAGAACTGGCGAACAGTGATAGTCTGGTTCGTTATGTATTCACCAACATCGATACCAGTTTGGCTGCAACGGATGAAAAGATATTCAAAGCCTATGCAGACCTGGTGGAAGATGAAGAAGTGAAAAAAGAAATACTAGGCAGCATTACAAGAGAGTTGACGAAGACACGCAAAATGATGACGTTGATTTTCAGTGAGCCTTTTGAAGAAAGACGTCATTACCATTATTACTCCAATGTATTGCGCACAGAAGGATTGAATGAATTGCACATGAAGCAAATTGATCTCTTATCAAAATGGAGAAAGATGAGTGCGCAATCAGAAAAATGGAATGCTACGCTGAAAGAATTGCTCCTGAGCGTAAACGCGATTGCCAGTGCATTGAGAAGTACAGGTTGATCCCACACAAAAAAGTCCCGTTCTGATCATATCGGAGCGGGACTTTTTTTATATCAAAATCTTACGAAAAGACGAAGATTAATGGTGGCTTTGTGGTCCTGCTTGGTGTTTATGGTATTTGATACCAGAGTTAGCATAAGTTGGACAAGTATGTTGGCTGCAAGAAGCTAAACCAAACGAAGCAATGATCAAAAGTAGGAAAAGTACTTTCATAGTGTAGAAATCTAAGTTAAATCGATAAATTAAAGCTAATTAAAAACATTTTATATTCAAAAGTAAAATTACGATGGCTAAGGAAAATTTTAAAAATCGTTCAGGAGTGGTCTATTCTACGTCTTCAGACTTTGATTATAAATACGATGGAGAAGCCGAAAA
>JACMQM010000296.1 GCA_014376985.1 Cytophagaceae bacterium
ACTATAAACCTTCTGCTTCCTGCATTTTTTGACGGTAAGCAGCACGCAATACCTGAGTTCTTCTAGTGATAGAAGGTTTTTCAAACGAAGTTCTAGCTCTTAATTGTTTCAAAACACCTGTTTTTTCAAATTTCTTTTTGAAACGCTTTAAAGCTCTGTCAATTGATTCGTTTTCTTTTACGCTGATAATGATCATAACTTGATTTTTATTAAGGGTTACAAACTTACTGGAAAAAAACCAGACAGTCAACCCCTGCTTGTTTATTTTAAGAGAGATTTTGCAATTACCACCTTTTGGATCTCAGATGTGCCTTCTCCGATCGTACAAAGCTTAGCATCCCTGTAATACTTTTCGGCCGGATAATCCTTTGTATAACCATAGCCTCCAAAGATTTGCACGGCTTCCGTAGCTGCTTTTACGGCAACTTCAGAGGCGTAATATTTAGCCATGGCTGCCTGTTTGGTCATGGGCTCTCCCGCCATTTTTAGTGCAGCCGCATTATAGATCAACAACTTTGAAGCTTCTATTTCTGTTGCTAAATCTGCCAATTTGAAGGAAATCCCTTGAAATGAGGAAATTGGTTGATTAAATTGATGTCTTTCCTGAGAATAGGCTAATGCCGCATTAAATGCTCCTTCTGCAATTCCAAGGCTTAAGGCAGCAATAGAAATACGTCCGCCATCTAATATTTTCATGGCCTGCTTGAAGCCATCGCCTTCTTTTCCTAACAATTGAGATTCATGAATTTTACATTGGTCAAAAATCAGCTCTGTTGTTTCAGATGCCCTCATCCCCAATTTGTTTTCTTTTCTTCCATGTGTGAAGCCTGGAGTTCCCTTTTCAATAATGAAAGCAGATGTTTTCTTTGAATCTTCTGCAGTAGAAGTCCGCGCAATAATAACAGCAACACTAGAAGATTTCCCGTGTGTGATAAAGTTTTTTGCACCGTTTAGAATATAGTATTCACCTTCCTTAACGGCAACTGTACGCATATTCCCTGAATCAGAACCAGTATTAGGTTCCGTTAATCCCCAAGCCCCTATCCATTCGGCAGAAGCTAGTTTGGGTAAATATTTTTTCTTTTGTTCTTCTGATCCAAACTGAAGAATATGTCCTGTACACAAAGAATTATGTGCAGCATAAGACAACCCTATAGATCCGCAGACTTTACTTAATTCTTCTATGGCAACGATGTACTCAAAATAGCCTAGTCCTGCTCCACCATAAGCTTCTGGAACCATGATCCCCATTAAGCCCAATGCACCTAATTTCTTAAACAGATCTATCGGAAATGTTTGATCCTCGTCCCACTCCATGACGTGGGGACGTATATGGCGTTCGCTAAAATCACGGACAGTGTCCCTGATCAGCGCTTGTTGTTCAGAATGCGTAAAATCCATAGCCTAATATACTATTAATATGGTATTGACCAAGTATAGAAATGAGTAGCCTTATTTTTAAAGTAGTCGTGAAAGACAATGTCGGGACTAAATTTCAAGAGTTCAAAAATAGAATCCTCTTTAGAAAAGAAATGTAATTTGTAGTTTTTCTTATCCTTCAGCTCTTCTGTAATCTTATCCCTTAAGGCCTTTTCGTCCTCCTGAATAAACACTTTAAAAATCTTAGTAGTGTCCATGATAATAATGTTTAAATTATATTCTTTTTAACGTTACAACTCTTCAATATGTTTCATAGCCTTCTTTTAAAAAAAGTACAAAATTATACTTACTTTGTGTTTTATTGCAATTGGGGACATTTTAAGGCATCATCTCATGAAAATAGGTATAGTTGGCACCGGCTACGTTGGATTAGTAACAGGAACATGCTTCGCTGAGGTAGGTTTAGACGTTACATGTATTGACATTGATCAGAAGAAAATAGATAATTTAAATAAAGGCATCCTGCCGATTTACGAACCAGGCCTTGAAGAACTGGTTGTAAAAAATTATCAAAAAAAGAGATTGCAATTTTCAACGGATCTCAAAAGCACTATAAAAGATACGGATGTTATTTTCATCGCTGTAGGCACTCCTCCAGGACAAGACGGAAGTGCAGATTTGAAATATGTTTTGCAGGTAGCCAGTCAAATAGGGCAATCGATTGAACATTATCAAGTCGTGGTGACTAAAAGCACAGTGCCTGTGCATACCAGTGAAAAAGTAAAAGCCGCCATTCAAGCGGAACTGGTGAAAAGAAATCGCACAGATATCCCTTTTAGCGTTGCATCCAATCCGGAATTCTTAAAAGAAGGAGCTGCGGTAGATGATTTCATGAAGCCAGATCGCATTGTGATTGGTCTTGAAGAAGCGCGTGCAGAAGAAGTCATGCGAAAGCTTTATAAGCCCTTTGTATTAAATGGACATCCTGTATTGGTGATGGATATTAAATCCGCCGAAATGACAAAGTATGCTGCTAACGCCATGCTTGCAACAAAAATCAGCTTTATGAATGATATCGCTAACCTGTGCGAAATCCTTGGTGCTGATATCAATCATGTGAGAAAAGGCATTGGTTCCGATCCACGGATTGGTAATAAATTTATTTATGCAGGTATAGGTTATGGAGGATCTTGTTTTCCTAAAGATGTGAAAGCACTTATAAAAACGGGCAATACATCAGGACATACGATGCGTATTTTGCAAGCAGTAGAAGACGTAAATGAACATCAAAAAACAGTATTAGCTAATAAGATCAAAAAACATTTTGGTGATTTAAAAGGCAAAAAATTTGCGTTGTGGGGGTTATCTTTCAAACCGAAAACAGACGATATGAGAGAAGCGCCATCGCTTGTTATTATTGATTTCTTGCTGAAAGAAGGAGCCAGCGTATCTGCGTATGATCCTATAGCCATGCACGAAGCAAAGCATATGATTGGAGACAGCATCAGTTACGTGGAAGACATGTACGATGCCATACAAGACGCGGACGCTTTGTTGCTCATTACAGAATGGCCGGAATTTAGAAATCCAGACTTTGATAAAATAGGTTCTTTGTTGAAACAAAAAGTAATTTTTGACGGTAGAAATATTTTTGACGGTAAAGAGTTGATCCAAAAAGGTTTTGTTTATCAAGGCATAGGAGTTAATCCATAATTATGAGAAAAAGAATATTGATTACAGGTGGTGCTGGATTTCTAGGCTCCCACCTTTGCAGCCGATTTTTAAAAGAAGATTTTCATGTCATTGCAATGGACAACCTGATTACAGGTTCGCTCAAAAACATTGAAGAGTTTTTCAAATTGGAAAATTTTGAATTTCATCACCATGACGTTTCTAAATATGTACATGTGCCGGGTGAAATTGATTACATCTTACACTTTGCATCTCCTGCAAGTCCCATTGACTATCTTAAAATACCTATTCAAACATTAAAAGTAGGATCACTAGGCACGCATAACTTATTAGGGCTTGCTCGTGTAAAAAAAGCAAGGATTTTAATTGCGTCTACTTCTGAAGTCTACGGAGATCCGACTGTTCACCCGCAACCTGAATCCTATTGGGGCAATGTAAACCCGATAGGTCCTCGTTCAGTATATGATGAGGCTAAACGTTTTCAGGAAGCGATTACCATGGCTTATCATACCTTTCATGGTGTAGAAACAAGAATAGTAAGAATATTTAACACGTATGGCCCTAAAATGCGCTTGAACGACGGCAGAGTATTACCAGCTTTTGTTGGTCAAGTGTTAAAAGGAATGGATCTAACGGTATACGGCGATGGTTCTCAGACACGTTCTTTTTGTTACGTCGATGATTTGGTAGAAGGCATCTACAGATTATTATTCAGTGATTATGCGCAGCCTGTTAATATTGGTAACCCGCAAGAAATTACGATCAAAGAATTCGCGGATGAAATTATTAAACTGACAGGAACAAGCCAAAAAGTTTCTTATGTTGATTTGCCGATTGATGATCCGAAACAACGTAAGCCCGACATTACGAAAGCAAGAGAGCTACTGGGATGGGAACCTAAAGTAAATCGTAGTGAAGGATTGAAGATTACCTTAGACTATTTCAAATCTATTCCGATTGAGGAATGGAATATTATACCAAAAGAATTTAAAAGTAACTAATTTTAAAATTTGTAAATAAAAACATATGGACTTTCCCATTTTTTCGAAATTAAAAAACAAAGAAGCATCCTTAGCCGTAATTGGACTAGGGTATGTAGGACTTCCAATCGCATTAGCTTTCGCAAAAAAAATAAAAGTAGTTGGGTTTGATATCAACGCCAAACGGGTAGAGTTGATGAAAAACAATGTTGATCCAAGTGGAGAATTGACCAGCAGTGATTTTGAAAAGAGTGACATTGAATTTACAGATGACTTAGATGTTTTAAAAAAAGCATCTTTTTATATTGTTACAGTGCCAACGCCAATAGATGCCTTTAATTTCCCAGACTTAAAACCGCTTATTTCAGCCAGTACTTCCGTTGGAAAGGTGTTAAAAAAAGGAGATTATGTCGTCTACGAATCCACCGTATACCCTGGATGTACCGAAGAAGATTGTATTCCTGTTTTAGAAAAAGAATCCGGTTTGAAATTCAATGTAGATTTCAAAGTAGGTTATTCACCCGAGCGAATCAATCCAGGAGATAAAGAACACACATTAGCTAAAATTATAAAAGTAGTTTCCGGTTGTGATGAGAAAGCATTAGATGAAATAGCTCAAACCTATGAGATTGTAGTAGAAGCCGGTATTCACAAAGCTTCCAGTATTAAAGTAGCAGAGGCAGCTAAAATTATAGAGAATACTCAACGCGACTTGAATATTGCTTTGATGAATGAGTTGTCTGTTATCTTTGATAAGATGGGCATCAATACCTATGAAGTCCTTGAAGCTGCCGGCACGAAATGGAATTTCCTCCGATTTTCTCCGGGATTAGTGGGAGGACATTGCATTGGTGTAGATCCTTATTATCTTACTTATAAAGCGAAGAAGTTAGGTTACAATCCTTACGTGATTCTAAGTGGTCGCTATATTAATGATGCCATGAGTAGTCATGTAGCTAAAAAAACATTACAGCAATTGATTCAAACCGGTAAAGACTTATCGAAAGCAAGAGTGCTAGTAATGGGCGTTACTTTTAAAGAAAATGTAGAGGATATTCGTAACTCAAAAGTAGCCGATCTGATTCGCGAACTTAAATCATACGGATTAAAAGTAGAATGTATAGATCCTTTAGCAAATGGTAAAGAATTTGAGCATGAATACAATCTTACGTTAGACGAAAAAGCTACGGGTAAATACGATGCCGTAGTGTTAGCGGTATCTCATAATGAATACATAAGCAAAGGCACCGAACTTGTTTCAAGTTTGCTGGATAAACAAGGTATCTTTATTGATATCAAAGGCATCTACCGTAAAAACACAACATCATTTCCTAGTTATTGGAGTTTATAATATGACAACTAAAACTATTCTCATCACCGGAGGAGCGGGATTCATTGGTTCTCACGTTGTTCGTTTATTTGTAAATAAATATCCCGATTATCAAATTGTCAACTTAGACAACTTGACTTATGCAGGGAACCTTGCAAACCTGACGGATGTAGAATCTCAACCTAACTATACTTTTGTTAAGGGAGACATTACCGATCAAAAATTCATCACCGAATTATTTGCTACTTATAATTTCGACGGCGTTATACATTTGGCTGCAGAATCACATGTCGATCGTTCCATTACATCACCTATGGAATTTGTATTGACCAACGTTGTAGGTACTGTGAACTTATTGAATGCCTCTAAAGAACTTGTGAAAGGAGGCAAAGCCTTCGATCGTTTTTATCATGTATCTACGGATGAAGTATATGGATCACTGCATGATGACAGCTTCTTTACAGAACAAACATCTTATGATCCTCAATCCCCTTACTCCGCTTCTAAAGCCAGCTCTGATCATTTTGTAAGAGCTTATCACAATACGTATAAACTACCTGTTGTCATCAGTAACTGTTCCAACAATTATGGACCCAATCAATTTCCTGAAAAATTGATTCCTCTTTTTATCAATAACATCAGACAGGAAAAGGCTTTACCTGTATACGGCAAAGGAGAAAATATACGCGATTGGTTATATGTCGTAGATCATGCAAGAGCTATAGACGTTGTTTACCACCAAGGAGTATTAGGGGAAACCTACAACATCGGGGGACATAACGAATGGACCAATATTGGACTCATTAAAGTCCTTTGCAAAATTATGGACCGTAAACTCAATCGCGCAGAAGGGTCTTCTGAAAAATTAATCAGCTATGTTACCGACCGCGCTGGACATGACTTCCGCTATGCCATAGATGCAAGCAAAATACAGAAGGAATTAGGATGGACACCTTCGCTTCAATTTGAAGAAGGAATAGAAAAAACTATTGATTGGTATATTGAGAATGAAAGTTGGCTTAGTTTTGTCACATCTGGCGACTATTTGAATTATTACAAACAGCAATACAGTAAATAAAAATTTATGAAAGGCATCATTCTAGCTGGAGGTTCTGGCACTAGGTTACACCCACTGACGTTAGCAGTCAGCAAACAGTTAATGCCAGTATATGACAAACCGATGATCTATTATCCCTTGTCATGCCTCATGCTTGCCGGCATAAAAGAAATTCTTATCATCAGTACGCCACAAGATCTCCCTAATTTTAAAAAACTATTAGGAGATGGCTCTCAATTGGGCTGTATTTTTTCTTATGCAGAACAACCAAGACCAGAAGGTTTAGCTCAAGCGTTTATCATTGGTAAAGAGTTCATTGGCAAGGATAAAGTAGCCTTGGTATTGGGTGATAATATTTTCTACGGAAGCGGTTTGAGTAAAACCTTCTTCAGTAACAATGATCCAGAAGGCGGAATTGTCTTTGCCTACCATGTAACGGACCCCGAACGTTACGGAGTAGTTGAATTTGATGCCGATCACAACGCAATCAGCATTGAAGAAAAACCTTCAAAACCAAAATCTAATTATGCAGTTCCAGGAATCTATTTCTATGACAATGAAGTAGTCAACATTGCAGCGAACATGAAGCCAAGCAGCCGTGGAGAATTAGAAATTACAGACATCAATAAAGAATATCTTAAAAGAGGTAAGCTAAAAGTCTCTATATTAAATAGAGGAACAGCTTGGTTAGATACTGGAACATTCGCTTCTTTAATGCAAGCAGGAGAGTTTGTTCAGGTCATTGAAGAACGTCAGGGGCTAAAGGTAGGATGTATTGAAGAGGTAGCTTATAAAATGGGGTTCATCAATGAGCAACAATTAAATAACCTTGCACAACCGCTCCTTAAAAGCGGTTACGGACAATACCTTTTAAATATTACCAAACATTAATACCACATGAAAAAGTTTTTTCTGCGCTTCCTTGCATTCGTTGTCGTTATAGTATTTTTTATTGGCTGCGAAGAACACCAGATTGAAACTCAACAAATAAAAACAGACAGTAGTAATGTGGATACTATTGCTGCCATTGTATCGGCCAGAAATTATGGCGACACCTTAGTTTCTGGCACATTGAAAGTATATCCACTGCAAGACTCGCCTTCTTTTAATGATGCTATTTTAACATTAAATACGCCGACGGAAAAAGAATTATTACAAAGCGAAAAAGCACATTTCACTTACGACATCAAAAATTATCAACTGTCCAAACCGACCAAAGAAGGCAGTTGCGCGATGGATTGTGCAAATAGCAAAGAAGGTCAACACATTCATCTGATTCTGAATAATGAACCTTACTTAGCCAAGTATACACCAGAGTTTGACGAAACACTTAAGCCAGGACATTATGTTGCCTTGTCTTTTTTATCCAGATCCTATCATGAGAGTATCAAGCACTATGAAGCCTATGATCTGAGACAATTTACAGTAGGTGCCGTGAAAGAAAAAGAAGTCGATCTTACGCAACCCATGCTTTTCTACAGCAGACCAAAAGGGCAATATAAAGGTAAAGAAACAAAAAAAGTATTACTTGATTTTTATGTAATCAATGCTACTTTAGGCATCAATGATTTCAGTGTAAGAGCTACTATTGATGGCAATGTATTTTTACTAAACTCCTGGAAAGGTTACCTCATCGAAGGTTTAGCGGGAGGAGTTCATGATATTAAGATAGAGTTATTGGACAAAAATGGCAACCTGGCCAAAAGCCCTTATGCATCTACAAAACGCAGTATAAAATTAAGTCCAGAAGAAACTAACTAAATACTTCTTTAAGTATCGTCAAAGATTGTATTCTTCCCATGGAAGGAAAATGAATCTGGTAATAATCTATCAATACTTCTAAAGCTCTTCTACGCAACGATCCTCCAATTTTTAAAGAGAAAGAAACGATGGGCTGTTCCTGTTTTAATAATTCATTAAACAGCAGCTCTACATCCTTATCCAGCATTCGTCCGAAGTCTTTTGCAATATCTTCCGCTGATGAAGGTCGTATACCTAGGTAGGCAGCATACTCAATCAAAAAGATCAAATGGAAATCTTCATACTCTTCTTCCATCTCATCAAACAAGGATAATCTTTTGACGATGAAAGAAAATAATTCTTCATCTGGATGTTCTTCCTTAAGTGTTTTAATGAACAACTCCGCTAAAAAAAGCAATACAGCGATTTTTCGCAATTCAAAAGTAGCTGATTTATAGGCTCTATAAATAGTGTATTCCGAAATTCTATTTAATCCTTTGGAAGCGTTGTCATACACCACCATGTCAAGAATGGTTAACGGTTGAAAAAAAGCAATCTTTCCTTTTTTATCTCTTACTCCATTTACGATATAGGATTTTGTACCTAATACTTCAGTATAAATATTGACAATGATGGATGTCTCTTTGTATTTTATCAATCCGAGTATAATGCCTCTTGTTTTAACTAGCATTACTATTCGAGGACAGCTATTTTGCCAACATATTTTTCCTGCCCGTCTTCAGACGCGCTAAATATAAGATACACTCCCGCTGTTGCTCTTCTTCCTGTATAGTCCTTCAAGTTCCATGAAGCTGTCCCTCCATTGGCGGGTGTTTCATAAGTCAACTTACCTGCAATGTCAGTAATCTTCACTCTTGCATCGTCAGCCAATCCTGAGATACCTACATACCCATTGAAATCTCGCTCTACAGGATTAGGGAAAATCTTAACATTGTTATGTGATTCTTCTCCAAATGTAGCGTCTCCTCTATAAGAAATAATACCTTTGTCAGTACCAAAGAAAACTTCACCGGATTTTTCATTGATTGTAATGGTGGTTACATTGTTGTCAATCATTGGACTATTATTCTTGTCAAACTTAAAGATCGTTTCCAATCCATCGGCAGTTAACAAAAAGACACCATCCGGTGTACCTATCCATTTTCTATTTGCAGCATCTGTTTTAATACAGTTGATTTTTTTATCAAAGAACAATGGGAATCCATTTACAATAGGCAAGTAGGCTTTAGGAATATTATTTGGCTTAATCTGCGCAGGATTAGTAAAGACGCATATACCCTGGTTGGTGCCAATCCATACTTGTCCCGTTTTATCTACGCTTATCGTATTGACGTTGATATTGGGCAATCCTCCCTTATTTTGTTCTACACCAAAATAAATCTGCGTACTTGTTCCAGCAGCTTTATTGATCTCTTTAAACATCATCAGTCCTCTTATACCTCCAGAAGCCCCTATACGCATCCACTTATTGGATTGATGATCAACCACAATTTCTAAAGGAAACTTCCCATCACTTTGAGATGCCTTAAAAGAATACCAGACAGAAGTATCTTTACTGTCGATCGCGTGTAAAAATGGCTTATTGACTGTACGGTCAAATACAGCATGTGTGCATATCCAAACCGTTCCTTCATCATCTGTAGTAAGAGCACTGATGTATTTCATTTTTAATGGACTGTTTAAGGTGTCCAATAACACATAGCTTTTGTTAGCCGGATTAAGCTTAACCAGACCTGAGCCAAATGAACCTAAATACCAGGTTTTACTTGCTGGATGTATGGCCATATCTAGCAAGTCCCTATTATCCGGTGGAAGTCCACCGGATTCGTATATGGTATATGCTTTCCATTCATCATCATTTCCCAAAAGCATTACACTGCTCTCTATATAAATATTTCCGTAAGATACACTTAGGCCACCCCTGCAATTAATTACTGTTTCATTAAGATACTTCAGTCTATAGGTCTCTTTAAAGAGTGGGCCTATCGGCTTGCCTATTAATTCTGAACTATGATCAGGTCTGTAATAAACCAAGCCAAAATTAGGCTGCACGAAATAAATATCATTATCTGGAGCTAAGAAAGCGCTGGTGGGCGTGTATAAGAAACTAGCATAAAATAATTCATTGGTAACAGGAGCAGTGATTTTATAAATCTTACCGTCCACACAACTTACAACTGCAACGTCAGAGGTGCTGATTCCTCTTACTTCATTTGCTGCAATGCCTGCAGATTGCCATTGCGTTCCATCAAAGTAATAAATCCCCTTTGTATTAACTCCTGCGAATACCACGCTTCCTAGTCTTCCTACAGATTTAACATCACCACTAGGCAAGCCATTGGCTGAAGTGAATAACTTCCAATTAGTATAATCCCGTAGGTTTACTCCTGGAGAATACTTGGCTGCCATAAGACCATTTTCAGTTGCCGCGAAGATAGAATCCGCATCCTGACTTAAAACGGACGCGTAAAAAATATTAGTTGAACCATTCGCACTCACATTGATGTATGAATCTGAGACCTCTCGTCGACTCATATCCAGAATACTTAAGCCATAGTCTGTGGAAATAAACACTTTATTGCCGTGTTCATAAAACTGGTTAATCACTTTTGAACCTGTGATGTTTGCTCTTTGAATGTCATTGAAAGCGGTAATGACGTTGTCTTTAATAAAATCTATATTTCCATCTTCGTAGCCGATGAGCAATTCCTCGTGTTTATACGAACCTAACTTACTTATATCAACTCCTGACAAACCATCTTTCTTAGATATGGGATTGAGGGATTTGTCTTCCTGATCGTAGTAGAATAAAGCAACATTATTAGAACAATAGACTTTATTGTCGGCCAATGCCACACTTTGAATCTTGTCGAATGTGTAATGCGCCCTCCATTGTCCAATACCTACCGGTGATTGTCCGTAAGAAGAAAACAAGCCTGTTTGCACAATAGTAAACAGGCATATAAGCGTTGTGTTAAAAGATCTCATGCTGTTCAAATAAACGTAAAAACTTTATTTTTAACATAGATTATTGCTGTTAATTTCGGTAATTTTATATCCAGACTATTTAGCTGACTTCACCTATGAATATAAATTTGGATCTTTCTAAGATACAAGCATACAGTACTGCACTTTCCAGTAAATTATGCAATAGCTTTTTCTCCGGAAAAGAAGTCATAAATGGAGAACAGCTGCTTTCCTTTACACCGGTAGCTCAGTTGAATCTTTTTATCGTAAAAACACTGTTTGAGCGTTGGAAAGAAGAGTTACGGAAATTAAAGAGTCCTTATTTTAACTACGAAGCCTTGGAGGTAAAAGAAGCATTGAATGGTTTTATGAATACCTTATCTAAGAACATTGAGGTTTCTAAAGAATCATTTAGCCCACTGGTTCAAAAAGCAATTGCTGACACCATTATACTTTCACTTTCACCGATAGACTATATTGAGTTAGAGTTTAATGCTTCTTCTGTATCATTAAAAAATGAGTTGTTAGATAAATTCAAATATCACAAAATACACGAAACGGTATTCAAGCGTTTTCAAGAACAGCTTTCTACTATTTACAAAACGGAAATCACTTATGAAGAACTTCAATTATTGATTACAGCACTTCCGGTTTCTAAGCCAGAAGAAGAGTTAGCCGCCAAAGAAGTTTTGGAGAATATAAATGGTTTGTTGCAGTTTGATATTAAAGAGTTTAATCCTCCAACTCTGAAAACTTCTTTCCAGCAGGAGGCCGTTAAAGTCAATATCCCCTTTGGTGAGGAGATAAAAGTCGAGGACAAACCATTGGAGTCTTACTACGCTCAAAAAAAACCAGCAGAAAAAACTGCTTTTCAACAAAAAACAGGAGACCAACAATTGACCATCAACGACTCTTTAAGATCTTCTCAAGAAAGCAGTATTGCTGATCGTTTTTCCAAATCAAAAATCGAAGATATTAAATCTTCGATTCCACTTAATTTGAAATTTTTGTTCATCAATATATTATTTGATGGCAATAGTGTGGATTATAATACGGCACTCAACGAGATAGAACAAGCAGAAAGTATTGAGAAAGTCAAACAACTTTTGAATCATAATTATTCAGAGAAATACAAATGGAGTAACCATTCAGAAGAAGCGGATGAATTTTTAAAAATCATAGAACGGAAGTTTTATTGATTAGACGTTAGTGGTTAGTCATTAGTTAAAAAATAGATTATAAAAAAGCCTTGAATCATCAAGGCTTTTTTATGTCATTAAATACCTTTATCAAATACCCTAAAGGGATGAAAGTACTTCTCCTCTGTGTGCATCGAGCTTAAGGAAGATAAACAATAAGATAGTAAAGGACCACAAAGAAGACCCTCCATAACTAAAGAAAGGCAACGGAATACCTATTACCGGAAATACGCCGATGGTCATACCTATATTCACCATGAAATGTATGAAAATCAAACAGGCCACGGAGTAACCGTAAATTCTCGCAAATTTATCCTTCTGTCGTTCAGCCAAAAAGACAAGCCTTAGCATAAAGGCTACATATAGTCCAATCAACAAGGTACTTCCAAACCAGCCATGCTCCTCACCGATTGTACAGAAAATAAAATCTGTACTTTGTTCAGGTACAAAATCAAACTTCGTTTGCGTACCTTCTAAAAAACCTTTGCCCCAAAATTCTCCGGAACCGATAGCAATTTTTGATTGTCTCACGTGATAACCTACACCTTTGGGATCTAGTTCCTGATCGATCAATACCATTACCCGGTTGCGTTGATGTTCCTGTAATACTTTATTTACAAAAAAATCTACACCGAATACAACACCAGAACAAATACCCGCTACTATTGCTACTACAAAAATATTTCTCCAAAGCAACCTCTTTTTTGTACTGTTTGTGGCGGCCTGAATCAAGTATAAGACCACAATAAAGGCAAGTCCTCCGATTACATATACAATAATAAATTTATCATAGATCAAGGTCAGCACTAATAACAGTGCGCTCATGACACCAATCAATAAAATGACTCCCGACAAACCTTCGCGGTATAAAACCAATATAAAAGCAGAAAACACCAACGTACTTCCCGTCTCATTTTGAAGTAAGATAAATATACAAGGCAATGCTAAGATAAATGCCGAAACCAACTTCGTTTCAAAGCGCTCAAATTTCACATTGACCGGACTCATGTACTTTGCCAATGCCAATGCCGTGGCAAACTTAGCAAACTCTGCGGGCTGTATTCTGGTAAAACCAATATCTAACCATGAGCGAGAGCCATTCACTTCTGTGGCTATTAATGTAGTAACAATCAATAGCAGAATGACCAGTCCGTATATAACATAGGCAAACGTAGAATAAAACTTAAAGTCAATGACAAGGATCATGATGATGAGTATAACAGCTGTACAGATCCATATCAATTGTTTTCCTGCATTCATCGAGAAATCAAACATGCTTTGAGTGGCTTCAGCTTCCGGATCATAGACCACCGCAAAAATATTGAACCAACCAAGCAGCACAAACAAGGAATAAAATCCTACAGTGATCCAGTCTATGTTTGACGATATTTTATCCTCGTTTCTCATTTCTTATAACTGCCGTATTTGTCTGTCAGATCTTTGTTGATGATGTAATCCTCCATGTATTGGTTAGGCTTACGTTTGAGGTATTTGTGAATCAAAAGATTGGCGATAGGTGCCGCAGTCATGGCGCCAAAGCCAGCGTTTTCGACAAATACAGCGATAGCTATTTTAGGATTATCTTTTGGCGCAAACGCAATGAATACAGAGTGATCGTCACCATGAGGATTTTCTGCGGTACCTGTTTTACCACAAATAATCACACTATCCTTAGATCTTGTCCATGCGGCTGTTCCGGCTAATACCACTTGTTCCATTCCATCTACAATGGGCTTGAAATATTTGGGGTGGATAGTTGTTTGATGTCTTACGGTATATTTCTCCAAGATTCTTTTATCCTTGCCCATATTTCTTATTAAGTGTGGACTAAAATAATATCCTCTGTTAGCAATCATCGCAGCAAAGTTTGCCATTTGAATAGGGATAATAGAAATTTCACCCTGACCAATACCTAAGGAATAGATCGTAGAAAATTTCCATCGCATATCGCCATAGATTTTATCGTAGTATTGGTTGGAAGGAATGTTTCCGGCTTTTACGTTTGGCAAATCAACATCGATCTTACTTCCAAAGCCCATCGATAGGATATGCGGTCTCCACATGTCGAAACCCATTTCTGTATCTTTATACTTGTTGGTACTTAAATCCTGATTGATGATTTTCTTAAACGTTAAAAAATAATAAGGATTGCAGGACCATTGTATAGAAGATCTTAAATCCGTTGGAGAAGGATGCGAGTGACAATTGACCAAAGATTTGTCGCATGAAAACTGTGTCCGTTCCGTAATTACTCCGAGTTGAAGTCCTGTGAGTGCTTGTGCCAATTTAAAAATAGATCCTGGAGGATATTGCGCCATCAAGGGTCTGTTAAATAATGGCTTCAATGGATCCATCAATATGCGTCCATAATTTTTTGAATACAATCGGCCTGAAAGCAAAGCCGGGTCATAAGAAGGTGCTGATACGAATGCTAAAATTTCTCCTGTAGATGGTTCAATGGCTACGATACTTCCAATCTTTCCTTGCATCAGCAATTCGCCATATTGCTGCAATTCCAAATCAATTGTACTGACTAAATTTTCTCCTGCCACTGAAGTGGTATCGTATTCACCGGCACGGTAGCGCCCTTTCTGAACACCCTTTACATCTTTCATCACAAAGCGCACACCACGTTGCCCCCTGAGTACTTCTTCATAATATTGCTCTAATCCACTAAGGCCGATGTAATCACCTTGTCGGTAATAATTATTGGTTTGTTTTTCTAATGTTGTTCTGCTGATCTCACCGATATACCCCAAAGCATTCGCTAAACTTTTATGCGGATAAGACCTTACCGTACGTGCCTGCACATACAAGCCATGGTAATCGGACAAGAAATTCTGAATCTTACCAAAATCCTCTGTTGATAATTGCTTGAACAAAGGCATGGGCTTATTACGGCTATAGCCTCTGTCTTTTCTGATGTCAGCCACAATTCCTTTTAGAGAATCAGGCGTGATACCAAATTTATTGCAAAACTCTAATGTGTCGGTGAGTTTGAATTCTCTGAGGATGACAGTAATGTCAAAAACCGGCGTGTTAAAAACAAGTAGTTTTCCTTTGCGGTCATAGATAAGACCACGGTTGGGATACTCTATAATTTTTTCTACGGCATTGATCTCTGCTTCTATTTTATAGCGGGAATCTAAAATCTGCAGTACAAACAATCTACCGATGTAGATCAATCCTACGAATATGAATACAAACTGTATAACCTTTCGTTGAATGGAATTCATCTTCGCTTAGTTTTTGACCTGGACGCCCAGAGGTAACTATACATGGTTAAAAACAATGCAGTGAATAAAGAAGAAGCAATGATCTTTAACAGCGCATAAAAAAAGATCATAAGGGAAGTAGATTCCAAAATGAACAGCAGCGAACAAAACAAAAAGGAAGAGATCAACGCAAATTGGAAGAACCAAAGCACACCTCCCGATTCCACATTATACTCTGACATGGAATTCAATTCTCCCTGCACACTAAAGATACCGACTATACGTGGTCTAAAGAAGGCGATCAATACACATGCAGCAGCATGCACACCGATGGTATCATAAAACATGTCTACCAGAAATCCAATGCAGAAAGCAATGATCATGGACCATATAAGGTCTATTTCATTGGGTATTAAAAGAATGATTCCTATGTGAACGAAAAGGTAGGCAAAACCTAATAGAGCGGTATCCCTAAACAAAAACAATTGCAGGAAAAGCAAAATGGAAATGTGTCCAATGTACCGTAAGATCTGTGCTGGCCCCATGTATCTACTTCTTAGGTTTATCTAATTTGGCTTCCAGTGAATCTATTTCCGGCTTTGCTTTACTTCGTATCGCATACACATGATCCAGCGAACCAAAGTCTGTTGCCAAGCGTACGGAAATATTATAATTAGATTGTTCGTCGTCATTCACTGTTTCTACTACACCAATCAGGATACCAGCAGGAAAGCCTGTGCTATGACCAGCATTTGTTCTAGTGTTATAACCAGAAGTCAATACCGTATCACCTGGTTGAATGAAATAATGCTTACCTATATATTTTAATTTAGCGAAACGAGGATCTGCTCCGTCCCATTCTAATGAACCTACTGCGCCAGAACGAGAGAGTCTTCCAGAAAGCCCACCATTTGTGACATGCAGAATACTGGAACCGGTTGAATAATGTTCGGAACAATACTTAATCTGACCAACCACACCCTGCGGTCCTATAAGGCCCATGTTTGGAGTCAATCCATCTGCAGTGCCTTTGTCTATGGTGATGAAGTTTTTGGTATCCATCAACGAATTTTTAATGACGCGTGCCGGAACAAAATCATATGCTGCTCTTCTGGCGGAATCAGCAACTGTAAGAGCTTCTATTTTGCGGATTTTCTTTTCCTTCTCCAACAAGGTATGCAAGGCAATGTTTTCACGAACCAGTTTGTCGTTTTGCTCTTCCAAATCAAAGTAAGAGGTAAAGCTTCTGTTTGCAGAAAGCGCATTCCCTGCAATAGCATTGGAGCTATTGAAATAGAATGCGCCCTGATATTTATTGAATGTAAAGATCAACCAACCGCACAACACTTCTAGTAAAACAAAAAACAGGAAGTTTCTTTTATCGTATAAAAAACGTAGAAGATTGATCATGCACTTACGTCATCAAAACTGCTCTGTATTTCTTTACATCTTTAATAGAAATACCTGTACCTTTTACTACCGCTCGCAAAGGATCTTCGGCTACGTGAATTGGCAGTTTAGTTTTCATAGCCAATCTTTTGTCCAACCCTCTTAGCAAAGCACCACCACCTGTTAAGTGAATACCGTTATCGTAGATATCAGCAGACAATTCCGGAGGAGCAATTTCCAATGCTTTCAATACCGCTTCTTCAATTTTAGAAACTGATTTATCCAAAGCATAAGCAATTTCAGAGTAAGACACTTTGATGACTTTAGGAATACCCGTCATCAAATCACGACCACGGATTTCAAAATCTTCCGGAGGATTATCTAATTCTGTCAAGGCAGAACCTACTTCTATTTTTACACGTTCAGCCGAACGCTCACCAATCAACAAGTTATGCTGACGACGCATGTAATCTAAAATATCTTTGTTGAACACGTCACCGGCTACTCTGATCGATTGTTCGCAAACGATACCAGACAATGCAATCACTGCAATCTCTGTTGTACCACCTCCAATATCAACGATCATAGAACCTATCGGTTGTTCGATGTCTACACCCAAACCGATGGCAGCAGCAATCGGTTCATAGATCATGTACACTTCTTTCGCGCCGGCATGCTCTGCCGAGTCACGTACCGCTCTTTTTTCTACCTCTGTGATACCGGAAGGAATACAGATACACATGCGGTAAGAAGTAGCACCGAAGAATTTATTTTTATTGTCGATCATCTTGATCAAACCTCTGATCATCTGCTCAGCAGCATAGAAGTCTGCAATTACACCGTCTTTCAATGGACGGATCGTCTTGATGTTTTCATGGGTTTTTTCATGCATCTGCATCGCTTCGCGACCGATGGCTTTTACTTTACCAGTTACCTTATCAATGGCAATGATAGAAGGTTCATCGACTACGATGTTTTCTTTGTAAATGATCAGCGTATTGGCTGTTCCTAAATCTATTGCGATGTCGGCAGAGAAAAAGTCTAATAATCCCATGAATTGATTTGATCTATAAGGTGTAATCTAAACTATCTATGTAAATCTAACGATTTTTTTTAATGTTTGAAGTGTCTGAACCCAGTAAATACCATCGCAATATTGTGATTATTACAATAATCGATCGAATCCTGATCCTTCACAGAACCTCCCGGCTGAATCACTGCTTTGATACCCGCTTTGTCGGCGATCTCCACACAATCCGGGAAAGGGAAGAAAGCATCAGAAGCCATAACAGCTCCATCCAGACTCAGACCAAATTCTTTGGCCTTATCAATAGCGTTCTTCAAAGCGTCTACACGCGAAGTCTGTCCCACACCGCTCGTTACCATATAACCGTCTTTAGCGAAGACGATCGCATTAGACTTGCTGTGCTTAACGAGTTTAACGGCAAGTAACAATGCTTTATTCTCCTCGTCAGTCGGTTTTCTATTCGTTACCGGCTTTAAGTCAGCTAAGACTTCCACTTTTGTGTCTTTGTCTTGCTCCAACACGCCGTGAAGTAAAGAACGGAATTGCTTCGGAGCGAAGGTTACCGTTTTACGGTTCAATATAATTCTGTTTTTCTTTTCTTTCAATAGGGTCAACGCATTTTCATCGTATGCCGGAGCGATGATCACTTCGAAAAACAGTTTGTGTAATTCTGTTGCCGCATCTAAATCGACTTTTTTATTGGTAATAATTACCCCACCGAAAGCTGATACCGGATCTGAAGACAATGCCTTTACATAAGCATCCTTCACCGTGGCTCCAGTAGCTGCACCGCAGGCATTGTTGTGTTTTAAGATCGCTACAGCCGTACCTTCAAGATCATCGATTAAAGCGACTGCCGCATCAATGTCCAGTAAGTTATTGTAGGAAATTTCTTTCCCATTTAAACGGTCAAACATTAAATCAAGGTTACCATAGAAAACTCCCTTTTGATGCGGATTTTCTCCATAGCGAAGGGTTGAACCTCCTTTGTAACTTTGTTTGAATACTTCACCTTGTGCATCTGTAGAATGGAAATACTTGAAGATGGCACCGTCATAATGAGAACTCACTTCAAAGGCAAAGCCTGCAAATACTTTGCGCTGCTGAATGGAAGTAGAACCGCCGTTCGCACGCAAAGTATCTTCTAATAGAGTATACTGATCTTTAGAGGCAATTATTACAACATCCTTGAAATTTTTTGCTGCCGCGCGAATTAATGAAATCCCACCGATGTCGATCTTTTCGATGATCTGTTGCTCTTCTGCTCCTGAAGCCAGCGTTTCTTCGAAGGGGTATAAATCCACAATCACCAAATCAATTTCCGGGATCTCATATTGCTGCAGCTCTTGCAAGTCCTGCGCATTTTCTCTTCTAGCCAGAATACCTCCAAAAACTTTAGGGTGCAATGTTTTCACACGACCGCCTAAAATGGATGGGTAACCTGTAAGACCTTCCACAGGAACTACCGGTACGCCTAACTTTTCTACAAACTCCTGAGTGCCTCCTGTCGAGTAGATTGTCACACCTTGTTCATGTAACAATTTTACCAGGCTATCCAGGCGGTCCTTATAAAATACAGAAATTAATGCTGACTTGATTTTTTTTACTGACATGGTAATTGTGTTCTATGATTGAGTATTGATGATCCAATTTTCTATGGTACGAGGGAAATGTTCGTACTCGAGGTCGTGCACTTTAGCCGCTACTGCATCGGCTGTGTCGCCTGCTATTACTGAGCATGTAGCTTGCAGCAAGTGAATACCTTTATCGTATTCTTCATTGACAAGATGAATGGTAATGCCTGTTTCTTGTTCGCCTGCGGCAACAACAGATTCATGTACTTTGCTTCCATACATTCCTTTTCCTCCATACTTTGGCAATAAAGCCGGGTGAATGTTCACGATGTGATCAGGGAAAGCAGCAATGAGGTGTTGGGGAACCAGCCATAAGAACCCGGCTAATACAACATGTGTAATACCTTCTTGAATGAGACGTTCGGAAAAAGCTGGTGAAGTAAATTCATCTTTCGTGAAAACACGAGCAGGAATGTGAAGTTTTGCCGCTCTTTCTAGAACGTAAGCATCCGGTTTGTTGGCCAGCACTTGGCTTACACGAACACTCTGATGCTGTTCAAAATACCGGATGATATTTTCTGCATTAGAACCTGAGCCAGAAGCCAGAATGGCTATGTTGTACAT
>JACMQM010000297.1 GCA_014376985.1 Cytophagaceae bacterium
CCACCTTTTTTATGAACAAAAAATTAAAATGGACACTCATTACCCTCGCTGCTTTAGCATTGGTTTTAGGTTTGGTATTTAAATTCATGCAATACGAAACCAAGAAAGCGAGTCCGGAAGATACTGTTTCGTATAAAAAAGACGGTAAACAACTTTCTGTTTTTTACTGTAGACCTTCCAAAAAAGGCAGAGTTATTTTTGGTTTGCTTGTACCCTATGATAAAGTATGGCGTACCGGCGCTAACGAAGCTACCACCTTCAGCACAGATACGTCAATAGAGATAGACGGTAAAACATTACCTGCCGGTAAATACACTTTGTGGACCATTCCTGGTAAAGAAACATGGACCGTTATTTTTAACACCAAACAATACGGTTGGGGTATTACTTATGGAGGAGAAGCTAGCCGTGAACCAGAATTTGATGCTGTACAAGTAAAGGTATCTGTACAGCATAATCCTGAAACAGCTGAACTCTTTACCATTTCTTTCGATGATTCGGACACCTTGAAAATGGTGCTGGAATGGGATCAAACAAGAGTATCCGTGCCGATCAAATAACTTGTCCATCCTTAGTGGCGTCACGCCAACAAGTGTTGTTATGAAAACGTGTTAATATCATCCTGTTGTTGGCGAGACGCCAACAACAAATAAATAAACACCATCTATAAAGGTCAGTAAAACTCCAGAACATTTACTGACCTTTATCGTATCTACTTTTAAGTACACCTTTTTACTTTTCATTATGAAATCGACTCTACTCTTTTTTACTTTTCTCTTTGTTTTTTCTTTAGGCCATGTAGAACTAAAAGCACAATCCAACGAAGATAAAGCGTTGGCTAAAGGTCAGGAAGCTATTCGTTTGGTAGATGAGGGGAAATATGCAGAGGGCATTAAACGATTAGAAGAAGCACAAAAACTGGATTCGAAAAATACCACTTATCCTTATGAAATGGCGCATGCCTATTACAGTCAAAAGGATTATAGAAAAGCCATCAAATACCTCGAGCCTTTGGTCAAACAAAAAACAGCGAAAGAGAATGTGTACCAGTTAATCGGTAACTCCTATGATCTGTTAAACGAGAAAGGAAAAGCCTTGACCACCTATGACGATGGCCTAAAAGAATTTCCAAATTCCGGTAGCCTTCATTTGGAAAAAGGCAACATGGCGCTGTTCAAAGAAGATTATAACAGTGCACTAGCGTATTATGAAAAAGGAATCGAGGTAGATCCACAATTTGCCTCCAACTACTATTGGGCAGCGCGCATCTATTGCAGCTCTACCGAAAAAGTTTGGGGAGTACTTTACGGAGAAATCTTCATCAACCTGGAGCGCAACAGCAAACGTAGCGGAGAGATCAGCAAACTTCTTTACGATACGTATAAAGGAGCCATCAAATTTACTTCTGATACGTCAATATCTGTCAGTTTTTCAAAACAAGCAACCATGGATATCAGTAACCTGCAAAAAGGAGGAGAGATGAAAATGCCTTATGGAACATTCGTTTATGAAATGACCATGACCATGGCTATTCTCCACGAGAAAAAAATAGACCTTGTTTCGTTGAATAGGATTCGGTCGAATTTTGTGGATGTTTATTATAAAAATGGAAACGATACAAAATATGCCAACGTCCTTTTTGACTACCAGCAACAACTCAAAAAAGCCGGCTATTTTGAAGTCTATAATTATTGGTTATTGGGCAAAGGCGAAGAAGCGGTATTTTCTACCTGGCGTATAGAAAACAAAGCCAAATGGGAAGAGTTTGTGGCATGGTTTAATGAACATAAATTGACATTGAATGAAAAGCATAAGTTTTATCGTAAACAGTATTAGTACAATGAAACTTCCGCTTTGCGTTAGGGATTGAGCCATTGTCTGAGCTCTTTTTCTTTGATTTTTTAGATGGCTTAAGATTAAGGATTGATTCAAAGAAAAAAGCGAGTGGCGAAAGCCCGGCCCGCAGGGAACGCCCAAATCCTTTAAATCTTCACATTCAAAAAACCATTTCTTAATTCTACTCTACAAATAATCATCAAAATAAGCATTCAACTCCTCCCACAATGTTGAAAAACAAGCCTCCACAATGCTATGTGGTTGACGAATAAATTGGTAACTTTGTAGATTGGTTACTCCCGGTATACGAGTATCAGGGCATTTATCAAATACTAAACAAGTAGTACAACAACACACAAACATGATCATAGAACCTAAAATGCGGGGATTCATTTGTTTGACTTCTCACCCCAAGGGATGCGAACAAAACGTAGTGAATCAAATCAACTATGTAAAGTCAAAAGGTGCCATAGATGGCCCTAAAAAAGTATTGGTCATAGGAGCTTCTACAGGCTTTGGTCTGGCTTCCAGAATTACGAGTGCATTTGGTTCCAATGCCTCTACCATTGGTGTCTTTTTTGAAAAACCTCCGCAACCAGGCAAACCCGGTTCTCCAGGATGGTATAATACTGCCGCTTTCGAAAAGCAAGCGAAACAAGCCGGTCTGTATGCGAAAAGCATCAACGGCGATGCCTTCTCGAATGAAGTCAAACAAAAAACAATAGACCTGATCAAAGCAGATTTGGGTCAAATAGATTTAGTGATATACAGTTTGGCTTCTCCTGTGAGAACGAATCCTAAGACAGGTATTACGCACCGTTCGGTATTGAAACCGATCGGAAATAGCTTCACGAACAAAACAGTAGATTTCCATACCGGTATTGTTTCTAACATTACCATCGAACCTTGTACTCCGGAAGACATCGAGAATACCGTTGCCGTCATGGGAGGTGAAGACTGGGACCTGTGGATAGAGGAGTTGAAAAAAGAAAACTTATTGGCACCAAATGCTATTACAGTAGCATACTCCTACATCGGTCCTGCGTTGACGGAAGCGGTATACCGCAAAGGAACCATAGGACGTGCAAAAGATCATCTGGAATCTACCGCTGCTACCATCACCGATAAATTAAAAGACATCGGCGGTAAAGCTTATGTGTCTGTTAATAAAGCATTGGTTACACAAGCCAGTTCTGCTATTCCTGTTATTCCTCTTTACATTTCATTGCTTTACAAAGTGATGAAAGCAGAAGGCATACATGAAGGTTGCATCGAACAAATTCAACGTTTGTTCCAGGCGCGTCTATATACAGGTAGCGCAGTGCCTACCGATGCGGAAGGCAGAATACGCATTGACGATTTGGAAATGCGTGAAGATGTGCAAAGCAAAGTAGCGGAGCTATGGAAACAAGCAGATACCGATACGTTGCCCAACATCGGAGATCTTAAAGGTTATAAAAATGACTTCTTAAATTTATTTGGTTTCAGCGTAGACAAAGTAGACTATCTGGTGGATGTCAATGAAAATGTTGACATTGAAGGATTGGTTTAATAACTGACCAAACAACATACCATCGCCGCAGGATTTCCAGAATGAAAACCTGCGGCGATTTTGCTTCTCACAAAATCCGCTTAAAAGAATTCAGCATGGCTCACATGAATAATCCCGACTACCTCGTTACACGCACGATTATCCTGAATGTCAAACCCGATCAGGTATGGGAGGCGCTGACTACACCGGAGTTGATGAAACAGTATATGTTCAACTATGACGTCACATCCTTTTGGGTGAAAGGTGGTCCGATTACCTGGACTGGCAAACGCAAAGGAGTAGATGTGACTGAGAAAGGTTCTATCATAAGTTTTATCAAAAACGAACAATTCAAATTTACCATGCTCGACCTCGGCAGCGGCTTGGAAGATGTAGCGGATAATTACCTGCACGTGACCTTTGACCTGCAAAAGAAATACGATAAAACGGAAGTCGACATCACGATTGAAAATTTCAACGAAGACTCCAGACGATGTGCTCATTTGGCTAAAGGATGGGACAATACGGTATTGCCTGGTTTGAGAAAAATGTTTAATTTATCCTAACAAACAATCCACCCATGACTAAAGAAACTACGCGACTGATTGAAATGCTGAAGCAAATTAAATCACGCACTGGTAAAGATGCGGATACTTCCTGGTCAAGCTATGATGACCCGCAGGAAATACGTGAAGAACTGGATGAATACATTTCACAACTTACAGAAGGAAATGAAGAAGTGTTGAATACATTGAATCTACTTTTTGCACCGACCAGCACTTTTCAGGAATTAAGTATTGCCAATAACTGGAGTGATGAATACCTGGCGATGGCAGAGGAGTTTGACAAAATTTTTGAAAGAACAAAAAAGAAAAAGGATTAAAGATTAAAGCATGGATGAGTTGGTACACGTACGCACGATCGTTGGCATTATACTTGGTCTAAGTATCACACACATCGTGCAAGGCATCGTTAAACTCATTGCTCACCCTACTAAAACCAAGGTGTATGGGGTGCACATGTTATGGGTCGCCTTTTTATTTTTACTCATTACTCATTTCTGGTGGTGGGAATTTAGTTTACGTGAAATTCACGAGTGGAGCTTTCTGAAATACTTATTTCTCATTGCTTATGCTGCTTTGTTGTATGCCAGTGCCTACCTCTTATTTCCCAATGCACTGGAAGAATATACCGGCTTCAAAGACTATTACTACTCGCGTAAGAAATGGTTCTTCAGTGCCATTGCGCTGACTTATGTATTAGATCTCATCGATACCAATCTGAAAGGTGCCGGGTTGCCTCGCTTCTCTTGTAACAGAATATTACGTAAGCCTTGCACTTCACATTGCTCTTTACCTGATTGTCATGCAAACTAAAAAGCAATGGGCCCATGCTTTGTTTGCTCTGGCATTCATTGCTTATCAGATTTCATGGATCTACCGTGTTTACTTTTTATTGGAGTAATACATAACATTACTAAAGTATGTCAAATCACACGATAGAACAACTCAAAACCTGGCTTGAATTCAGAAGTTTTTCTCTGGAAGATTTTGTCTCAGCAAAGAAAATAACGCCGGATCAAATTCAGGGGGATAGCGATAAGTATAAATTGACCAACCTTACATTCATTGACGCTGAAAATTTATCGGCTCATGTTTACTTCTATCCTTCCGGGAAGTTTGCCATCATGAATATCTGCGGAAAAGGATTGGAACAATTATCCGCTACAGATCTGTTTTCGGTTTATGGAGAACCTGAAGCAGCAGAAAGATCCAGAGCAGGTAAAACGGCCAACTACGCCGTTTACGCAGAAGAAGGATTTGCCTTCTCCTACAAACACAAAGAAAAGGAAGTACATTTACCTGGATTTATTTCCTTCGATGCTGGTTGCGGCATACATTGAAAACATATACCTTCCTTCTGGTCCTTTTATAAGATAGTATACCGATCATCATGCCTACTACTAAAGAAACCTTGCTACCAAATTTAGATGCGAATACCGACGCGTTGATCGAGTGTATTCTTACCTTTGATCCCGCCTTGTTTGACCAACAACCCAGTGACGGAAGTTGGTCAGCCGCTCAGTTGACAGAACACATTTATGTATTGGACAGACTCATCTTCAATATTCTGACGGGAGAAACCGAAGCCTCTCACCGACCTGCAGATGAAAAGCTGGCGACAATTGAAGCTGTCCTAAATAATCGTTCACGAATCCTCAAAGCACCAGATCCTATTGTTCCATTAGGAAAAGTAAAAGATCAGCAGATCTTAATTACAAAAATCATTACCGCTAGAAAAGACATTCACAAACTGATACAAACTGCGGATCTCTCTTCTATTTGTCTCGGCTTTATCCATAAAGGATTCGGTCCCATGACACGATTAGAATGGATTGTATTCCTAATGGGACACAGTGAAAGACACTTCCATCAATACCAACGCATAGCCAATACTCTTCACAAAAACAGTTAAAGAAAGCTCCCATGGCCAACATGAGTAACAACGACATATTGAAAAAATTACGTGTCGCCCTGCATTTAAGAAATGACGAAATCATAGAAATCATGAAACACGTCAACTTCAACATCAGTAAAGGTGAAATTGGAGATATCTTTCGTAACGAAGACCATCCTAATTTTAAAAAATGTGGAGAC
>JACMQM010000298.1 GCA_014376985.1 Cytophagaceae bacterium
AGAGTCTGTCAAACGAGGTAAAATATAAACCAAAGATACAAACGCGGGAAAGGCAAAGATATTAAACACTGCACTGATGCGTGCGCGTTGCTCTTCATCTTGTATAGACCCTCTCAACACGATGTAAGCAGAATAAATCAACATACCAATCGCCGCCGCATTAAGCTTTGGATCCGGCGTCCAGTAAGCACCCCAGGTAGACTTGGCCCAAACCATTCCAGTCAGAATTCCTAAGACACCAAAGCAAAGTCCCATGTTTGTATATTCTACCGAACGGATATCATGCCATTGCTTATTGCTTGTACTGCGCAGATAAATGATGGCCTGAATGAAAGCGATCATTAGAAATGCTGTCATTCCAAACCACATTGGTACATGAAAGTACAGGTTACGAATGGTTTCATTCAGAATAGGCAATCGTGGAACATTGCTGGTAAAGCCTTTCAGAACGACAAACAGCAGCAGAAGGAAACTCGTTATTTTCCACCAGGCCAACGGAGAGCGATTGTTGAAGAACGTTTGATTGATACTCATGGTATTTAACTCAGATTATGCATTAGAGTACTAGGATTATTTGACCATCGTATGTGTTTTATAATACAAATGATTTCAATTATTCATAGGATACTAATGGGCTAAAGCACAATATAGTTTAAGCCTTCCAAAGGTAAGGAAATAAGAGATAAGAAACAGCTACCGTAATGACATTCAATGCGGCCAATAATATTAGTTCGTCCCAGGAAACCGAACGATCGAGCCCATCCATAGCAGCCTTGGAAGCCTTGACAGCCATGATAATGAGTGGAATGAGAATGGGAAAACTGAGAATAGCAGATAAACTGAAATTGCCTCCTGCTTTATAAGCAATTCCTGCGGACATCGTGATGACAGCGGCAAAGCCACCTACAGCAAACATCTGTATCAGAAGGAATAAGGCAATATCCTGAACAGGAGAATCGAATACGATACCAAACAGCAGCCAGGAGACCAAAGAAACGGCTACTGATAATACCATGTGGTAAACTAATTTAGATAAGATCAGAGATTCAGCGGAAACGAGCGTTCCATAAAATAGGACCCTGCCGGCAGTTTCTCCAAGAAAAGCTTTGGCGACCGTATTGAACGTAGTGAAGGTCAGCAACAACCAGTACACTGACAGCCAGACAAAAGGACTCAGAGCGGAAGATTTTCCCAGAAAACTATAATACATGATGAAAATCGTACTTCCCAGGTACAGCAGAAGACTCTGGAAAATATGGCGGTTTTTCCATTCCAGGGAGAATTCCTTTTGTAGCAGTACTATGGTTTCTTTGATGATCAAGCGCAAGTGTGTAAGACTTGGGCAAAATTACGTCAGGGATCGCAAATAGCCACGGTATTTGGAGGATATTTTTGGGATTTTGTGGGAGATGATGATAGGAGAAGTGATCATGAATATTTTTTGAATTTTTGAATTTAGAGATCAATAGTGAAATAATTAGGGCGTTCCCTTCGGGCCGGGCTTTCGCCACTCGGTTTTTTTGGACTTAGGCTTTGTGTTTCATACCATTTTCTCGAATCCAAAGAAAAAGAACTCAAACAATGGCTCAATCCCTAACGCGAAGGGCATTATATAAGTATTGTGAAATTTTGCGTTAGGGATTGAGCCATTGTCTGAGCTCTTCCCGCTTTTTCAGCGGGAAGAGCAAGTGGCGAAAGCCCGGCCCGAAGGGAACGCCCTAATTATTGCTGTGAAACAGAAAGCTTAACATTTCTCCTAAAACTTTACATCATATTATTATTCCAAACCCATCCCTCACCTCATACTATAAATCCATCTCAACTTACTGACCACTGACCACTAACAACTTTCTAACTATTTTATATCTTTGTATCCTATGTTGGAAAAGATTAAAGAGTTAAACAAACAGATCGAAGACTTTAAGATAGAGTCTAAGGAACAGTTGGAAAATTTCCGACTGGAATTCATCAGCCGCAAGGGCAAGGTGACATTACTGTTTGACGATTTTAAAAATGTGGCGCCTGAGCTGAAAAAGCAAATGGGTCTGGAGTTGAACAAATTGAAAGTTGCCGCGCAGTCTAAGTTTGATGCGTTGCAAGAAAATATGGGAACCAATAAGGTTCAGGGCAAAAACGAGGGAGCTGATTTAACACTTCCTGTAGTTCCTCATGCTTTGGGATCTCTGCATCCATTGAATGTAGTGAAGAATCGCATGATTGAAATTTTCGAACGCATGGGTTTTAATCTTTCTGAAGGACCTGAGATCGAAGACGACTGGCATAACTTTACGGCTTTGAATTTCCCGGAAGACCATCCCGCAAGAGAAATGCAGGATACTTTCTTCGTGCAAAAAAATCCAGACATCGCTTTGCGTACGCATACTTCATCGGTACAAGTTCGTACGATGGAAACTCAAAAACCTCCTATCCGTACGATTTCCCCGGGTAGAGTATATCGAAACGAAGCCATCTCTGCACGCGCGCATTGTATGTTCCATCAGATCGAAGGAATGTACATCGATAAAAAAGTAAGTTTCGCAGATCTTAAAAATACGCTGTATCATTTCGTTAAAGAATTGTTTGATGAAGACACGAAGATCCGTTTCCGTCCATCGTATTTCCCATTCACTGAACCCAGCGCAGAAATAGATATCACGTGCAACATCTGTAAAGGCAAGGGCTGTAACATCTGTAAATATTCCGGTTGGGTAGAAATCGGAGGCAGCGGCATGATGGATCCGAACGTATTGACCAATTGCGGCATCGATCCGAACGAATATACTGGCTTCGCTTTTGGTATGGGTATCGAACGTGTGACCATGTTGAAATATCAAATCAGAGACTTGAGATTGTTTACTGAAAATGACATTCGTTTCCTGAGACAATTTAAAGGCGCGGAATAATTTAAGAGATGAGAAATGTGAAATGAGATATAGACAGCTTGTAATCATTTCACATTTCACATTTCTCATTTCTTGATATTTTTACCATAAGTTTCTTTACTACTCCTCTATGAAAAAACTCCTCTTACTCCTCACCCTTCACTGCTCACTCTTCACTGCACTGCAGGCGCAAAAATCTTCCTTTCCTGTAATCGGCTACTATGCTTCCTGGAGCGGAGAACCGGAGGACATACAATATGACAAACTCACTCAGGTTAATTTCTCTTTCGCTTTTCCCAACAGTGACGGAACGGTTCGACTGACAGATACGGATAAGTTGATGTCGCTAGTAGAACTGGCACATGAGCAACATGTAAAAGTATACTTGGCCATTGGAGGTTGGGATCTTGGAGAAGGCGGCGGCAATGATGCGATCTTTGAAACGATGGCTTCTAAAGAAGCAAGCAGAAAAAAATTCGCTTCGTCATTATTGTTTCTCATCAAAGAATACGAATTAGATGGTATCGACATCGACTGGGAGTATCCCGATTCAAAAGAAACTTTTTTATTGTTGATGAAAGAAATCTATCCAGCACTACAAGCTAAAAACAAAAAAATCAGTGTGGCTGTTGCCGGAGAAGGTGTACATGGTGATGCTATATCCGCAGAATCTTTCCCATATTTTGACTACCTCAACATCATGGCCTATGATGGAGGCACGCCACATTCACCTTATAGCTACGCCATTAAATGTTTAGACTATTGGAGTTTGAAAGGATGTCCAAAAGAAAAAATGGTTTTGGGTCTACCCTTCTATGGTAAAGATCCAAATACTGATTATAAGGTAATCATAGAAGGCGAACCTAACGCGTACAACATGGACAATATTGACAACTTGCATTACAATGGTATTCCAACGATCAAAAAGAAAACATTACTCGCTAAGGAAAGAGGAGCAGGTGTTATGATTTGGGAACTTAGTCAGGATACAACTAATCAATACTCTTTATTGAAAGCGATACAAGATGCTTTGAAATAAAAAGAACCGAAATAATAAGATAAGAGCGAAGAGTATAGAAAGAGAGCGAAAAACGATCGGTGCCTCTTTCTACACTCTTCGCTTTTTTTGGCACCTATCTTGTCTTTTGTAGCATGTATTCAATGTTTCACTAAACTTGTACAACTATGAAAACGGTAGATTTAGAAAAAGAAAATACAACAGGGCAAAACACAAACGGTGTAAATGCAAATTTCCCTGTAAGGCTGCTGACGGCTACTTCCATCATTGGAGATAGCGTTCAAAATCGCTCAGGTGATGATTTAGGAAAGATAAAAGACATCATGGTGAATGTCAGAAGAGGCACTATTGAATATGTAGTATTAGAATTCGGAGGCTTCCTTGGTGTAGGTGAAAAATATTTCGCGGTTCCATTTGAAGCGCTTGAATTGAAAGCGGGCAAACAAGTGTACGTTTTGGATAAAGATAAAGACTTTCTTAAAAATGCTCCTGGATTTAACAAAGAACACTGGCCAGGCACAAACAGTCAACATTACGCTGAAGTAACAGGCTATTGGGGCGATTTCATGGGCCCAAGTGTTGGCGGTGGAGTATAAAGAATAAAATTTCTACAATAAAAAAGGGAGTATAAATACTCCCTTTTTTATTGTAGAAATAGCTCGCGCTTTGAGCAATAACTTCGCAATTACATTCTACTCTTTTTGCCTATTCCAAATGTTCTGGAAATATTAAATCCGAATTTGAATTGTCCCTTTGCCCATGAGTCGGTGCTATTTGCTAAATAAGAATTTTCGATGATCGCGGGATTATTAGTAAAATGTAAATGAAACACATGACCGCCTGTCTCTATTTCAATGCCTAAACCTAATGGTGGAAAATATAAATCTTTGTTTTCCGAACGAAAACCTGAAAATATCAGGTAGTAATCTGCTAATAACGCGAAACGCTTGGTTAGTTTTAATCTTACTCCTGTCCCTAATACAAACAAATCGTTTTCATCTCTTGGATTTGAAACGAAATTGCGATGCAAAAAAGCAGGCATCAATTGCCAAGACAAACGGTTATTAAACCTTCTCGCAATCATAACTTCATAGGTATAAGATAATCGATTATTAAAATCACTGCTATATGGACCGTTGATGTCGTCTGTTGCGGTCATAGCGGCGTTGGCAAATACAGTTAGACTTACAGGAACTGTATTGTCTTCTGTCTGATACAAGACCCTGTACTTTAAATAAGTATCTATCATTTCTCCAATTTTGCTCCGGCCCGCACCCACCGTCAATCTTTCATTTACTCCATATTCAAAAGCGATACGAATGTCGGATGCGTTGTCTAAACCAAAGATAGTATGACCACCGCCTTTAACACCCGCATTTCCAAAATGATGAGTTACTCTGAAATCAAGGTGATGCGCTTTAACTGTTTCTACCGAATGGCTGTTAACGATTCGCGTTGTTTTAAAAGTCGGTAATGCTCTTGCTGATTTTACCGGAATGCTGTCTAAACTGGCTAATAAATCATCTTGGGCTAATACCTCTAAACTGATCAAAAAAGAGAAAGCAGTCAAAAACAGAAAACTACTTTTTACGAATAAATTCTGCATGTAACGTTACTTTAATGGTTTGTGAAATATTAGAAAGTTTATCGTTTGGAATGTCAATCTTATGATCCGCAACTGGCATCATGAATTCAGAATCCAGGAAAAGACGTCCGGCTTTATTCTCTATCACACCGGTGAATTTTCTTGGCTTTGAAATACCATGCACGTCAAGCGTACCTTCTACAGTAACCGGGTATCGCCCTTCTTTAGTCAGGTCTACCTCGTCCAAAATTTTCCCTTTGAAAATTCCATAAGGGAATTTATTGCTGTCCATGTAATTTTCATTGAAATGCTCTTCCATCAATGAATTTTTGAAACGAAAAGAAAGAATAGAAATTTTAAATGCGATATCTCTGTTCGTGGCATTGATAGCAGCAGTAGAGCCTGTAGTAGAAGTAGCGTCAATATTCTCTATCCTTGCTTCAGAAAAGAATGCAGTTTTCATCTTATCCGCTAAAAATATAACATTTTGTGAAAAAGCTTCCCCTAACGTCAAGAAGAAAAAGCTTAATAGGATTATAATATTTCGTTTCATAGTAGTTTAGTTTAACGGAGCACCTTGCCTAACCCAATTTTCGATTTTCCGAATAAGCGAATCCGGAAGTGGGGCTCTTTCAAATGGCATAGCGGGAGATTCAATTCCTCTCAATCTAGCGGGCACTTTAGTGTAAGCAGGATTTGCAGTACTAGTTTCTGTTGCGTATCTCTTAAATTCACTAAAATCGTTAGTGCCCTGTAAAAAGAAAGCATACCCAGGCTTCTTTGGATTAGTAGCGGTATCAGAATGACAAGTCAGGCAATGGTTTATTAGAATAGGTTTAATCTCCGTTTGAAAATTAACCGTTGGACCAACCGGGCCCAAATCTTCCCCTTTATTGTATCTGCAAGCATTCAACATAAGAATACAACCAAAAATGAACACTGGCCATTTTAAGTGTGACATAAGTAATTATTTAAGATATAAATTAAGGTAATTGAATTAAAAAAATAATAGGGGAATACAAAATTACTGTATTCCCCTATATTTTTAATAAATATAATTATTTAACCTGACCTCTCAACTCACCACTAGCATTTGTTGCAGTGTGAATGTTGATGTAAGTATTACCTGCTTTCAAAGTTTGTGCATCCGTAGCAGAAACCGCATTAACTGTTCCTGTAGTAGTCACGTCACCAGCACCAGCAGCTGGAGTAGTTAATGTATACAACACAGCACCAGCAGCACCAATAGCACCAGCATGAAGATGTGCTCCATTAGCAGTCAACATATTCGTTATTAATACATAATCAAGCTTGCTTGATAAAGCGTTGTATGTAACATAAGCCTTACCAGAAGAAGATGCAGTCACTGCAGGTACTTCATTGGCACCAGACAAAGTAATGTTGTTATATACCCACACATTCTCGTTAGCCAATTGCGCACGTACTTCGCCATTTCCATTAGCGGCAGTATGAACGTTTACATACATTTTACCGGCTTCAAGATTTGCTACCTGGGCATCAGTAAAGGCCAAAGTTGTTCCTGAAGTTGTTCCAGCAGCAGGAGTAGCTAATGTAAATACAACACCACCTGTAGCACCCGCTAAACCATCATGAATATGAGCTCCATTTGGAGTTGTTCCTGAATACACGAAAGTATAATTCATGATTTTAGTAGACTTGTTGAATGTTCCGTAGAAAGTACCTGTTGAAGTTGTAGTAACAGCCGGAACCTGGTTAGCACCTGATAATGCATTTTGGTACAAAACGATATCGTTAGTTAAGATTTGTGCTCTCAATTCACCACCAGCGTTTCCAGAAGTGTGAATGTTAACATACAACTTACCTGCTAATAAATCTTCTTCCTGAGCATCAGTAAGAAGTACAGTAGCTTCAGCAGGAGATGATGTGGGTGTTCCTAAATCTATTGCAACAGCACCATTAACACCAGCAAATCCAGCATGAATATGCATGCCTGTAGGAGTAAGGTTTGAATAGCTAATTTTATAAGTAAGCTTATTCGATGTTTTATTTAAAGATCCTTCAACAGTTCCCGATGCGGTAGTAGTTACTGCTGGATTTTCATTAGCACCTGATAATTTAGATTGTTTCAAAGTGATCACTTCATCAGATGGAGCTGGAGCTGGATCATCAGATTTCTTTTTACAAGCTGTTGTTAAAAGAGAAATACAAAGCAAACCAAAAGTTGCTTTTTTAAGAATTAGAATGTGTTTTTTCATAAATTTTTTTAGTTAAACGTTATATAATTTTCTCACTACCGTGATAAAGTTTCACGGATGCCATATTTACGGAACAATTATATAATTGGATTTTATTTAGTAAAAAAAAGCTTGCTTGCTGTAACACTTATGCATCAAATGCTTGAAATTCGGCTTTAAAAGCAATAATAAGGTATAAATAAAATCTTTTTTTGAAAGGGTATTCTGATTCTATTAATAAAACGTTATAACATTAATAAAGATAGATATTGGCCAATTCGATTATAAACTGCCTGTGGCTTTCTTATAATTCATAACCGCCACTAAATAATTATAAGCCGCATTCAAATAATTGGTCTGCGTTTGTTGCAACGTATAATAAGTAATGGTTAAATCATTGGGCTTAATGGAACCATTACGCAAACGATCTCCATCAATGCGATATAGTTCATTGGCCAACTCTAAGTTTTTCTTTTGCGACTCCAAATCTGTCTGAGCATTTTTCACACTCGTCAATGCTGTATTCGTTTCCTGATTGTAGTCGCTTTTTAGTTTTTCATATTTTAAACGGGAAGATTCGCTTTTCAATCTGTACTCCGTTTTTGTGCGCTCTTTTAAAAACCCATCAAACAACGGAATACTTGCTTTCAATCCTAAGTAATTAAACGGATACCAATATTGAGATTGTGTGGGATTAAATTCCGAGTTTAAATATTGCCATGAATAATTGGCATAAAAACTAATGGTTGGCAGGTAAGAGAAATTTTGCTTCTTCACACCCAATTCATAAATCTTATATTGGATTTTCTCCATTTCCAACTCAGGACGCTGTACTTCAACAGCAGATAAATTGGTCGATTGATAGGTCGTGTATAAACTTGAAATGTTGTCAGATAAAGAATCGGACTGTATAGAATCTGATCCAATTTTATAATACAATCCACTCAATGCTAAATCAGCATTGTTTTTATTCTTCTCGTGCTCAGCCACCGCATTCTCATAATCGATGCGGTAACGTTGGTAATCGTAGGACGTAATACTCCCCTGCGTCAACTGATCTTTAGAAGTAGTAAATACAGCATTGGCGCGTTTTAAGTTTTCACCAGATAATTTTGTTTTCTCATTCCATAACAATACGGAGTAATAGGCCTCTGTTACCTCTTGCTTTACAGCCAATTCTGTTTTCTTCTCTCCTATTCGATTGTATTCTGCTTGTACTTTGGCTATTTGTTTGTCGCCTTTGTTGGAGGGGTTAAACAAATTTTGATTGAGGTTCAATCCCCAAAGTGTATTATAAGTTGTCCCGAACTGCACCGCACGATCATTCCCCGGCGATCCGAATATAGCACCGGGCAATACGTTGGTTTGAAGTTGTGTATTGTATCGAACATCCAGATCGGATGTCAATTGAGGTAAATTCTTAGCATTGACTTTTTTAACTTCGTTCTCCGCTATTTGTACATTTAAGTGTTCGATCTTTACATCTCGTCTGTTTTGCAAAGCATATTGTAAAGCTTCAGGAAGAGAAAGAGGTTTGCCGTTTTGTGCATTCAAACAAACAGGAATACCAAGAAGCATGAAAGTGAATAAACTTAATCTTTTCATTTCTTTTTTATTAATGATTAACCTCTGAACACTTGCGCCGGTTCAAGGCTTGTAATTCTTTTAATAGCGAATGAACTTCCCAATAAGGCAATCAACATGGTGACAATAAAGAATGTCAGACGCAGCCATAAGGGATAATTAAAAAACGTACCCGCATTGGCAATACCATTTCTAAACCCTTCTACTAAAATAGTTCCGATCACAAAGCCAACGAAAGAAACAATCATAGCTTGACAAATGATCAGCTTTCTGATATAAGCATTGGTAGCCCCGATGGCTTTCAATGTTCCATAATCCTTAATACGATCAATTGCTGCTGAATACAGAGTCAATCCTATGATTACAAAACCAACAATTAAAGCGAAAACGATTAGCGTACCGAAGGAAATGGCGATACCTGAAGTCTTCAACACCGTGATGATAGAAGAACTGGCAAAGTCATCGCTGTTCCACGCTTTTACAGTATTGATGTTTTTATTGATCAAAGCGATCACTTTAGCCTCGTCTTCTTTATTTTTCAATTTCACTAAAAAAGCACTGGCCTTATTCTTTGGAAAATTGCCGAGATAGCGTGCTCTTTCCAATGTGGTGAAAGTGTAGACTCCTCCGCCAAAGGCTCTCACTCCTCTGGTCTGCGCGGCATTGAAAACTTTCTTGCCATTGATTTCAAAATACTGATACAATTGCAGATCACCTAATGTCGCCTTGTCAAAGTAATCTGTAATGATGGCCCCATCCTGCAGCATGTCTTCGTTTTTACCGATAGATAAATTCCAGGGTCCTCCCGCAAAGGTGGGGGATTCTACGCCAATCAACGTAACGCCGGAAGATTTGCCATTCTCAAAACGTGCCGCACCGGCTGTAACGATAATAGGATGAACACTCTCTATGCCTTCAATACTTTTCAATTCGTAACCCACACGCATGTCAAGCGTAGCAAGCGCTGTAACATTTGTTGTTCTATCGTCTACTACCCAAACGTATTCTGTATTGTTTCTAACTAAACTGCTCATCGCATTGATCAGGAATATAAAAATCCCGCATTGCTGGCCAATCAAGAAAACAGATATGACGGTGCCCGCAAGAGCTCCGATAGATTTCGGTTTATCGTAAAGAATAAATCGTAAAGCTGTTCTGAACATAAAAATATGTTTACTATTTTAATAAAATCACACACTCTACACGACTACCGATCAATGCTTTTGCATTACTATCCAGCAACACGCGCACTTCACGCACTCTTCTGTCTTCCATGTTAGCAGCGCCGTCCGAGAATAACGATTTCTTTCTCAAATAAGGAGAGGTCAGGTATATAGTGCCAGTGCCTAAGGTATCAGTCTTACCTTGTGGACGGATATAGGTTTTCATGCCTTCTTTTACTTTATCCGCAAATAATTCATCCACTTCCGTGACCGCCATTAAAGGACCTTCCGGAGCGAAATCACAAACAGTCTGACTAGAAGAAATATTATTTCCGATATTTACATCCATAGATAATATTTTACCGTTAGAAAGTGCTTTGATTTTTTTGCGATCAACCAGTTTCTGATAATAATTAATGTCTGCATTCAATTCATTTAAACGGCTTTGTTGTTGATTAATGTTAGCCTGAGCACTGGCTAAATCAGCTTGCAGCGATTCGTTGGCAAAACGACTATCATCTGATGCTTGTTTGGTAACACCACCCGATTGAAGCAAATTTGTATTGCGATCGAAATTAGCTTTCGCATTTTCTGATTTGATACGAATAGAATTGTACTGTGATTGTGCCGCACTGATGAGTGCTCTTTGTGTCGCCAATTTGGATTGCGCCTGGTTCAATTGCGCCTGCTCTACATCACTGATTAATTCAACAATGACATCACCTACTTTTACTTCTTCATTGATGTCGTGATTGATTTTTTTGACAATACCGCCTGTTTCTGCATACAAGGAGACAATGTGCGCCTGAGGTTCGATCAACGCAACTCCAATAATCTGTGAAACTTGTAAAGGGCTTTTCACCAGCGAATCTATTGCACGTTGCTCTTCTTTACTCTTGCCTCCACAAGAAGCAAGCAATACGACGGAGCTTAGTACTAAAATTATTTTTTTAAGCATAAAAGAAAAGATTAAATCTATTAATGAGTGAACTCTGTTGTTTCTGTTACGATACCATTATTAACTTCAATGATGCGGTGCGCATATTGCCTTAAGCGTGGATCATGTGTGACGACAGCTACTGCCTTTCCTTTATCAGCGAGAGAACGCAGTTCTTTCATCACAACTTCCAACGAATCTTTATCCAAAGAAGCTGTTGGCTCATCGCATAAAATGATTTTAGGATCTGTAACCAAAGCTCTTGCAATGGCAACGCGTTGTTGTTGTCCTCCAGACAATTGCCTAGGTAAATTCTTGCGACGATCGGTCATTCCTACCAATTCCATCGCTTGTTTTGTTTTCTCTAGTGCAATACTGCTTTTCATGCCCATCAACTGCAATGGCATCAACACATTTTGTTCTGCATTGAGTGGTGCCAACAAATTGAAATTTTGAAAAACGAATCCTATAGTATTCAATCTCAACTTCGCGAGTTGTGCCTGGTTCATCTCATTGACATGTTGCCCGTCCACCCAGAGATCTCCTTCTGTAGGATAAATGACACAACCCAATAAAGAAAGAAGTGTTGTTTTACCAGATCCTGAAGGACCGATGATTAAAATCAATTCACCTTCGTTGATCTTCAAATCGGTTTTTTGCAAAGCCATCAAGCGCTGGTCTCCAACTTTATATTCTTTGGAAACACCTTTTAATTCTGCGATCATAATTTAAAAATTGTTGAAATTCCATTAAAGCCTGTTGACAGGTCTAAAACAAATCATGCTTAAAAATGTTTATCAAACTTTATAACTAAATAAACATCATTGTTGATATATATTTTACAAACATACAACAAAATTGATATAATAAACAACATTTAAAATATAATTACCCTATATTTGAAACGAAAATAATATAAAATGAACAAAACAGTCCATCTGGTTAATCTTTGGGGAGAATTTGAAGCAAAGCATCCTGATGCAGAAATTGAAGATTTTTGTAGGTATTATTTGACCACAACAAGAGAAAAAGAAAATGCAGGCAAACTGTTTGGAGGCTTGATGCCACCCACAGATAAGATCATATTATCTAAACTCATTCAGCGACTATTCACCTTTCAACAAACTTATGCCAATGCCTCATTGAGTAATATACCGATCAAGCAATTGGAAGAATTTCTTATACTAAACGCGGTATCTAATCTTAAAGAAGGAAAAAAAACAGAAATCATTCATACGGTTTTAATGGAGTTATCTACAGGTCTCAATATTTTATCTAACCTATTGAAACAAGAGTTCATTACAGAAGAAGAAGATAAAATTGACAAACGTTCCAAGCGTGTAAAAATAACACCGAAAGGTGAAAAGGTATTGCAGGATTGTTACCGTCAAATGCGTAAAGCCAATAGCTTCATGTTTCAGGACATGGCGGAAGAAGATATTCTATTGACGATTCAATTACTGAAAAATTCCGAGATCAGGCATTCTGCTTTATGGCTACAAAATAAAGGGAAGACTTTTGATGAAATAGTTATTGCGGCCAATGCTACTTCTTCCGATCAAAAGGATTAATAAAAATTAAATCCACTTGTAGAATCTAAATTACTTCTCCAGCCTTTTGCTTTATCAAATGTCTGCCAATTCTATAATGGCACCTGAAACCCGAAGGTAAAAATCATCATCACAGTCGTGAATTTATGATTGGCCTTACCTGTATCTTCCAATACCAAAGAATTGGTATAATTCGCGAAACCGACCTTACCCGTAAATTCTGTAAAGAAATATTTGAAGAATTCTAAACGAGGCCCTACTTCAGCACTCAAAATATAACCGGCTACGTGCCATTTGTTATTGACACGTGTACCAAACAGAGTAACGTCTGTTCTTGGATACACTAATCCGGGACCAGCCCTAAACACGGCGCTGAATCTTAATTTTTTACTGGGTGCATTATAGATCTGTTTTCTTTTTACCAGGTTAACACTTAAAAAATTTGCACCGTCACTGTGTTCAAAATGTAAAAACGTTTTGGGATCAACGATGGTGTCTTTATCAATTGGTGTTCCGAAGATCTGTCCTGTGACATGCAGGTTTTGATAATCGTTCATGATATATTTTGCATGATCGTAATTGATCTCTATACCTAAATCATGTTTGTCGTTGAATAAATAGCCCAAGCGTGCGCTGAACTGCGGAATGGTGATGTTTGCTACGTCCGGGATCTGATCGAAATCATCGCGGTCGTTGGCTTTTGCGTTGTGCAGAGTAAAATCGTAACTTCCGTATTGATTGTGTTGATTGATGTCTCCGTCATTCTTAATATGAATGTCACTCTTGCTGTACCACTCGCGGTTATAACCCCAGGAAGCGTATAGCGTTCCTTTATTACGTTTCTTAGGAGTAGGAGTGTCTGTCGTTTGTGCAAAAACAGTTACTGAAGAACACAGTAACAAGAAGAAGCAAGAAAATGATTTCATATAATATATGGAGCTTGACTACAAAATTGCAGAAAAAAGCACACATTTCCTGTGAACTTTTTCTGAAATGCACTATTAATAAAGAACAGTTTCCTGAATGCCTGGAACGGTCAAATGCACCTCGTTCTTGCCGGGCAGGCTTTCTACACGACCGATAACTTGTGCGTCGATACCAAATCCTTTACTGATTTCGATTAAGGATTGTGCCGTTGTTTCGTCCGTATAAATCTCCATCCGGTGACCCATGTTGAAGACCTTATACATTTCGGACCAGGAAGCTTTGCTCTGCTCTTTGATGGCCTGGAATAAAGGGGGAATAGGGAATAAGTTATCTTTTATGATTTTTACATCCGAAGTGAAATGCAATACTTTACTTTGTGCTCCTCCGCTACAATGTACCATGCCTTTGATCTGATCACGGTGTGCTTTCAATATCGCTTTAATAACTGGTGCATAAGTTCTTGTAGGAGAAAGGACCAGCTTACCCATATTCAGCGGTACGCCTTCCAAAACGTCTTCCAATCCGTAAGTGCCGGAATAGATCAGGTCAGCAGGAACTTTCGGATCAAAACTTTCCGGATACTTTGCAGCCAACGCTTTGCCAAACACGTCGTGACGTGCAGACGTGAGGCCGTTGCTGCCCATGCCCCCGTTGTATGAACTTTCATACGAAGCTTGACCATAGGATGCCAAACCTACTATGACCTGACCACCTTTGATGTTTGCGTTGTCGATAACATCACTTCTCTTCATTCGGCAAGTCACCGTGCTGTCTACAATGATCGTACGGACTAAGTCTCCGACATCAGCTGTTTCTCCGCCAGTGCTGTATATGTTTACGCCATGCTCTCTGAGCATTTGCAAAACTTCTTCTGTACCGTTGATGATTTCTGAAATGACTTCACCTGGTATTAAATTTTTATTTCTACCAATCGTAGAAGAAAGTAAAATGTGATCTGTGGCACCTACACACAACAAATCGTCTGTGTTCATGATGACCGCATCTTGTGCAATGCCTTTCCAAACACTGATGTCACCTGTTTCTTTCCAGTACAAATACGCCAACGAAGATTTGGTACCCGCACCATCGGCATGCATGATGTTGCAATAGGCTTCATCACCTCCCAAAATATCCGGGATGATTTTGCAAAATGCCTTCGGAAAAATCCCCTTATCTATGTTTTTGATGGCAGCATGTACATCCTCTTTTGAAGCAGAAACACCTCGTTGGTTGTAGCGATCACTCATAATCTGAATTTTATCCTGCAAAAATAATAAAAATCCCGGTCTCGACAGCTATCGGGACCGGGATCAAGGTCATTTCAACTAAAATATTATTTCTTATTTGGTTTCTTTTTGTTTCTCTAGAAGCTCCTTCTCCTTTTGCTCACCTTCATTGATCAAACGGATAGTTTCTTTGTCGATACCTGTTACACGAATAGTTGTACGACGGTTTTTCTGATGATCGTCTTCTGTTTTCGCATCCACAATCAACAATTTATCTTCTCCATAACCTTTAGCGATGATGCGACTTTTATCAATGCCTTTAGAAACGATGAAGCTAACGGCAGCCTGAGCACGTTTTTGAGCCAGGTTTCTATTATACTTTGCAGAACCCCTTGCATCCGTATGAGAACCTAACTCGATGGCTACGTCTGGATTGAGTTTCATGAATTCGACCACCTTAAACAACTCGATGGCGGCATCCGGACGGATATCCCATTTGTCGTAATCGTAGTAGATATTGTCGATCGCGAATTCCACATCTTTTTCTTTCACAGGAAGTACGATTTTTACTTTGTGAATCACTTCGTTGTCACCTGGTTTCAAGTCTTTGTAATCCACTTTCGGAATGAATACTTCTATCTCTTCCGTTAAGTGACCTGGTTGTTTGGATGCGATAATAGTGTATTTAGTGTCCGGTTGAAGATCTGCTTTAAACTGTCCGTTTTCATCCGCTGTAATCACCTGAACGGTATCTCCTTTTTCATCTTTGATAATGATATGGCTACCTGGAAGTAAGAATTGCACTTTGTCCTTGCCTTCTCCAAACACGGTACCGTCTAATGTATAATGAGCGATTCTTATTTTTGATTCGTCAACGAATTCGTAGATATCGTCATCTCCTTTGCCATTCGGTCTGTTAGAAGCGAAATAACCATTAGTTGAATCTGTATAGAATAAAGTTAATTCATCGTAACTGGTATTGATACCAGAACCCATGTTTTCGATTTTTACAGAGTTGCCTTCTTTCTTTACTTCGAAGAAATCCAGTGCGCCGATAGAAGGGTGACCATCAGAAGAGAAGTAGAATTTACCTTCGTGGCTTTCGTAAGGGAACATGTCATTGCCTCTGGTGTTGATAGGCGTACCCAAGTTTTCAGGAGCATCCCATTCGCCATCTGCATTCTTAGTAGCTTTATAAAGATCTATACCACCATTACCACCTTCACGGTTAGATGCGAAGTATAAAGTTTTTTCATCTTTAGACAACACCGGACTTGCATCCCATGCTTCAGGACTATTGATTTTCAGCAATACTGCTTCTCCCCAAGTACCGTCTGCCTGACGTTTAGACAAGTAGATGTCTACGTCTTGCGCACCTTTTTTAGAGCCGTCATTTCCTCTGGCGAAAATCAAATTGTTGCCATCTTTAGTAAAAATAGCATTTGATTCGTGGGCATCCGGCGTGTTGATGGTTTCTCCTAACTTCTTAGCCTGTCCGGAGAAATGAGTGGAGCCATCAAAAATGTACTGGTAGATTTCTGTGAACCCTGTTCCAGTTGCAGCATGCATTTTATCTACGCCTCTTGATGTAGTAAAATAAAGATTTTTGTCGAATACAAACGGAGAATATTCCGCAGCATCTGTATTCAAATCTTCGATGTTGGTGATTTTGAAAAGCGATTTTTTGTTGACGATTTCACTTAGAATCTTAATATTCTGAAGTTCATTCTTCGCTCTATTGATGAAATCGAAGTTCGTACCTACTTTAATGTAGTTACTGAACTGATTGGCTGCAGCCTCATAATTTCCATTGGATTTCAGGGCGTAAGCATAATAGAAATAAGCTTCTTCGTCTGTTACTTTCGCGTCGATGGCTTTTTTGTAAAACTGCTCAGACTCATGGTAACGGTTAGATCTGCGGTAAGATTCCGCCAATAAATAGTTTGCTTCACCTGCAGGAGCACCGTAAGAAACGGCTTGCTGTAGGTTCTCAATCGCGAACTGATATTCTGCCTGATTATATTGTACTTTGGCTTTGTTGAGGTATTTAGTCGCTTTAGGTGTACAGGCTACGATTGCATACAGCAAAATTGCCACTAAAAGACTTAGACGAAATTTCATCAGCATTTGTTTAAATACGGTTAACTAGCTAAAAATAAACTACTGCAAGTTAGAAAAAGTGAGCAATTTTTAAAGTAATTAATTGGACTTTTTTCAAGTTTTTTATCCTTATACCGCAGTACTCGGTAAGAATCTTGCCAACCAGGAGTCTTTTACTTCTTTCCACAATTCACTTTTCAACTCTCCGACTGTTGCTACCTGGGTATTGACAATCAGTCCTTCAGCGTTGATTTCTCCTGCGGCAAGTTTATCCTTAAACAGTGGCAAAGGTAACACTTCTGCAGCAGCGGAAGCTTCTTTTTTATATAAGATTTGGAGTCTGTCAAACATTGAAACAGTCAATTCCTGCTCTAAATCTTTCAATATACGCACCGATTTATCAATAGAACAGCCACTGGCTGCCTCAAATCCATTTTCTACAGCTATGACAACCACAGACTGATCCAGGATTTGAACAGAGGCTTTCAGTGGAGTACCATGGCTGGACCATTCTGTAAGAAAAGGAGTCAAACGCTCCATCAACAGATTAGATTCTGCCGGAGTCAGGATACGGTTGGCCGTATATACCCAAGCTCTGGCGCTGGATGGCATTTGGTCAAAGGAGATGTTCATAGATTATGAATTAGATTTAATCAGTGGTATTTGAAGATTAGACTGTTTGCTTTTAAGTGTATGAATTTGGGCGTGTCCCTTCGGGTCGGGCTATCCACTCCAAGTCCTCGCTCGGATCAAACTTCCTCTCGCTAACCTTTTTATTGGCTCGCTGTGGGCTTTCCGTTTCTATCCCTCACGCAAACCACTTGTCGTGCCTCCTCGCTCGCACCTTGTTCCAAGCCTTACAAACCTTCGTTCTGAGCGATAAGTTCCGCCAGGTCATAGACCTTGATCGTGCTCTCTTTTTCTTTATTCTTCACGCCATCTGTCAACATGGTCATGCAGAAGGGGCAAGCAGCCGCTATAACCGTAGCGCCCGTTGCTATAGCTTCTTCCGTGCGCTCTACGTTGATGTCCTTCGTTCCTTTTTCAGGTTCTTTAAACATCTGGCCACCACCTGCTCCACAACATAAGCCTTTGGTTTTGCAGCGCTTCATTTCCACCAGGTCTGCATCCAACACTTCCAATACTTTGCGGGGTGCTTCGTAAACGCCGTTGGCTCTGCCCAGGTAACAAGAATCGTGGTAAGTAATTTTTTGCCCTTTGAAACTGCCCGACTCTTTCATTTTAAGTTGGCCGGTGTCGATCAGTTCCTGAAGAAAAGTAGAATGATGCACCAGTTCATAATTTCCACCTAAGGAAGGGTATTCATTTTTCAAGGTATTGAAACAATGCGGACAAGTGGTAACGATACGCTTTACCCCATAGCCGTTCAACACCTGGATGTTAGACATGGCCTGCATTTGAAACAGAAACTCGTTGCCAGCCCTCTTTGCAGGATCTCCCGTACAGCTTTCTTCTGTGCCCAATACGGCATAAGAGATGTTTAAGTGGTTCAGGATTTTTACAAAAGAACGTGTTACAGACTTTACTCTCTCGTCGAAAGAACCTGCGCAGCCCACCCAAAACAACACATCGAATGATTTACCTTCAGCCAGCAACTCTGCTGCTAGTGGCACTTTATTTAGTTCTGACATCATACTATAATTTATCGGCCCAATTGAATCGGTCTGCAGGAGAAAACTTCCACGGCGCCTGATTATTTTCAATGTTAGAGAACATCGCATTCCATGAACCCGGTGCCTTTGATTCTTCCATCACTCTGTAGCGTCTCATCTGTACGATGATTTCCACCGGACTGATCTGCACCGGACAAGCTTCTACACAAGCATTGCAAGTGGTACAAGCCAGAATTTCTTCATCGCTGATGTAATCAAACAATGACTTGTTGTCTTGATGGTCAGCACCGTGTTGGCGGATATTATTCCCTACTTCTTCCAATCTGTCACGAGTATCCATCATAATTTTACGCGGCGACAAAAGTTTGCCAGTGATATTAGCGGGACATTGCTCTGTACAACGACCGCATTCCGTGCAACTATAAGCGTCCATCAAATTTTTCCAAGTCAGGTCCTGTACGTCTTTGGCTCCAAAGCGCATCGGTGCTGCTGGATCTGTGGGCGTATTGTCTGTCGGCGTCAAGCCCAGCATCAGTTGTACCTCTTTAGTCACAGATGCCATGTTATCTATCTCTCCCTGAGGAATCAAACGAGCATAATAGGTATTGAGGAAAGCAAAGAAAATATGTAGGTGCTTAGAGTTATAAAAGACATAATTGGCAAAGATCATCACACCAATAATGTGGATCCACCAGGCAGAACGCTCCAAAACCAACAAAGAAGAAGCAGAAAGTCCTGAAAATAAGGGCATCAATAATCCACTGAAAGCAAAACTGCCCGTGGCTTTGTAATGTTCATTTTGACCTTGCAGTAATTGATCGCTGGCATTCATAGTTAAGAAAGCCATCATCAGCACAATTTCTATGATCAGGATCAGGTTGGCATCCAGTGTGGGCCATTTGGTCATTTCTTTTCCTGTAAATCTTTTCAAGTGAACCAAATTGCGTCGTACAAGGAAAATAGCGCAGGCAACGATGACAGCGACAGCAAAAAACTCGAACACGTTGATGATGAACGTATAAAAGGATCCAAGGGGAGCAGCGAACAAACGGTGTGTTCCTAACAAACCGTCTAAAGCTATTTCCAGCATTTCGGCATTAACAATTAAAAAACCGAGGTAAACAAAGAGATGAAGGATAGCCGGCAAAGGCTTTTTAAACATCTTTCTTTGACCCAGCGCAGTCAAGGTCATATTGACCCAACGATCAGGTATAGAAGAACTTGGCTCGTAAGATTTGCCTAAAAGAATGTTAAAGCGGATCCTGCTGATACTTCTTAAAATACAGTAACCTGCCAAGGCCAGGAGTACAGCAAAAATGAGTTGAGGAACTATATGCATGGCTTTAATTTAATTTATTTCGCATTATTTTTTTTATAAATGTAAATTTAAATATCTTTGCACACTCAAATGAGCTGGTGATGTAGCTCAGTCGGTAGAGCAAAGGACTGAAAATCCTTGTGTCGATGGTTCGATTCCATTCATCACCACCCTTAAGACCTACAGCTTTGCTGTGGGTCTTTTTGTTTATAGAGGGTTATAACGGGCAAAGACGAAGCAGGGTTGATTTTTTTGCAATGGAAATGTTTCTGCTCTTACCGCCTCATTCATTTGTAATACTATTATTTTTCACCAAATTTTTCTAACCTGATAATAGTTTTGGAGTAATTCATAATGATTCTGAATGCGATCGGGTAGCATAAAGATGCAACATTATAGATTTCATTATTAATGCATGTTGTTTGCGTTAGGGATTGAGCCATTGCCTGAGCTCTTTTTCTTTGATTTTCCAAATTGATTTTTCATTTGATTTGATTCAAAGAAAAAAGCGAGTGGCGAAAGCCCGGCCCGCCTTTTCGGCGGGAAACGTCCAAAGCAATTGAAGATTAGAATAGATAAATGAATGCTGATCTGAAGAGTTTAACTTAATCTTTTGGGCGTTCCCTTCGGTTCGGACTTTCGCCACTCGCTTTCGCCGAAAAGGCGGAGAGCTCAGACAATGGCTCAATCCCTAACGCGGATCTTCTGGACAAATAACAATCAGACTTGAATTTTATATTCCACTAAAAAGTGCTTATTTGCAGCTTAATGGAATGAAAGATTCAATCCAGTTTCCTTTCTTTCAATAGCATACGAAGATGATTGACGGCAAAAAAATAGTAGTGGTAATGCCCGCTTACAATGCGGAAAAAACCCTGGAACAAACATTCAAAGAAATTCCTTTCCATATTGTTGACGAAGTGATTCTCGTAGACGATCATTCCAGGGACAATACGGCTGACAAAGCTCGTCAGGTAGGTGTACACAAAGTCATTCGTCATGACAACAATAAAGGATATGGTGGAAATCAAAAAACCTGCTACAAAGCAGCGCTGGAAGCTGGTGCGGATGTGGTAGTCATGCTTCACCCGGACTATCAATACACTCCTCTTTTGCTGGAGGCTATGGTGTATCCGATTGCACGTGGCTTATTTGATGTGATGTTGGGATCGAGGATACTTGGCAAGGGTGCATTGAAAGGCGGCATGCCTATGTATAAATACATTGCCAATCGCTTTCTAACGTTGTTCCAGAACATCATGATGGGACAAAAACTGGCGGAATACCATACAGGTTATAGAGCATTCAGCAAGCATGTGTTGGAAACACTACCGCTTGAAAACAACTCAGACGATTTTGTTTTCGACAATGAAATGTTGGGACAAATAACTTATGCAGGTATGCAAATAGGAGAAGTAACCTGCCCTACTAAATATTTTGAAGAAGCCAGCAGCATTAATTTTAGTCGCAGCACAAAATATGGTTTTGGCGTATTGGGTGTTTCTATAGCTTACAGATTGCAGATTTGGGGATTGGGTAGCTACAAGATTTTCAAAGGCATTAAAAGATAATCACTCACAAAGTGAAAATAAAAAAGGCGATTATTCAATCGCCTTTTTTATTTTATAGGATTGCTAAAAGTCAAATTGAAAAAACAAGTCATCCGTTTGATAACCTCTGTTTTTACAACGTTCCACAATTTGCATGTATAATATTTTATCCATGCTCGGTTTACGACTCATGATAAATAAATATTTTTTCTTTGGATGACCAACGACCATATAGGAATAATCTTCTGCTAACTCAACAATCCAATAATCTATTTTAAACGGCCATACAAACTGTGCTTTCATTTCTGCATTGCCTGTACCTTCTACCTGAAATAATTTTGATCGAATGTCACAGTTTTCTGATTTGTCCTTTTTTACTTTCTTGTAAGTCGTGTATACGTCGAAATAACCTTTAGAATTCCAGGTATAGGTCTCATCTGTTTCTCTCCATTTTTTATCCAGTGCCGTAGGGATGGAGGATAAGGAGTACCATTTTCCTTCAAATTTCTTAAGGTCTACTTGAGCGACCGGTTTATTCATCTGTGCATGGGACATAAAGGCGTGTGTTAAAAAGAATAAGAGAACGAGGACTTTCTTCATACTCGAAGTTTAGCAAAATTGATGCACGTTACATCTATACAACAAGATACGCTCTATATTGTTCTTTTAACGAGCAAAATCAACAAACTCCTGCCATCTGTAGACCCAATGAAGTTATTTGAGTATGTTCCCAATTGCACAAAGTGAGTACTTTGTATACAAAAAATCACAAGCACTTATCCCGTTACATGCACTTTGAAATCACAACATTTATCGGATACTTTCTCCTAACACATGGTCACACTATATAACCGGGAGAGATTTTATTTTCAGCATTAAAGCCAATCAGACAAAGATTTTTTAGCTTCCAAGCCACGCGGTCAAATCTGTTTACTTTTATGGTAAACTGTACCTAATCTGTAAGCGAAAAAAATAGCACAGATGACAAGACAAAACTATTCTTCTTCATAACTAATGTAACTATAATGATTCTACGCTAAAATTTGGTTTAACCTTCGCCCTGTTGCGTTAGGGACTGAGCCATTGTCTGAGCTCTTTTTCTTTGACCTTTCCAATTGATTATATTTGTCGTTTGAATCAAAGAAAAAAGCGAGTGGCGAAAGCCGGCCCGCCTTTTACGGCGGGGAACGCCAAGATTAGGCTGACGTTAAATAGTGACTAATTCAATACTCATCAAACTAAACTTGTCTTGGCAAAATCAAAAAACTTAATGCTTAATTTAAAGAAGAGTACTTATAATAAAAAGCCCGAATGAAATAACGATCATCCGGGCTTTGCATTTCTTCCTTCAATTTTCTATTCTAAATATTTCAATCGATTTATTTCCTGTACAGAAAGGAAACGCCACTTGCCCCTTGACAAATCTTTCTTCGTTAAACCGGCATATGCTACACGATCTAACTTCTCTACTGTATAACCTAGTTCTTCAAAGATACGACGCACGATGCGGTTACGTCCTTCGTGTATTTCTATACCTAATATTTTACGGGTATGATCGGTCACGGCCAAGTCGTCTACTTTTACAGGACCATCAAACAAACGCAGTTTACCGCTTTTGATCATTTCAAAATCTTTCTCTGCGATCGGTTTGTCCAATTCTACCAGGTAGATTTTTTTAATGTTACTGGAAGGATGTGTCAACTTCTGAGACAAGTCTCCGTCGTTGGTAAACAACAACAAACCAGTCGTGTTTCTGTCTAATCTTCCTACAGGCACGATGCGTTCTTTACAAGCGTTCGCCACAAGCGCCATTACTGTTCTGCGTTCTTGAGGATCGTCTGTAGTGGTGATGAAATCTTTCGGCTTGTTCAGCAATACATAAACAGGTTTTTCCGGAGAGATGATTTTACTTCCGTACTTCACAGAATCACCAGGCAATACTTTCGTACCCAACTCAGTTACCACTTTACCGTTTACTTTTACCAAACCTTCCTGAATGAACTGATCTGCTTCTCTTCTGGAGGCAATACCCGCATTAGACAAGTAACGGTTAAGCCGTATGCCATCTTCCGCTGCCGGTTCGTCTTTACTTCTGGCTTTCTTCACATTCAGTTCACGGTGGTGACTGTCTGTTTTCTCTTGTTCCTTGCTAAATTTAATATCGATAAAATCTTTGTCCACCTTGCGACGTACCAAAGACTTCTCCGCACGCTTCGTCATTTTGACATCGTCTTTTTTCACAGCAGCTTTTTTCGGCTGACGCTTGCGGGCATTGATTTCATCTTCTACAGAGCGAGTGCTCGTTCTACCGAAGAATTCATCTTCATTAAAACGTGGATTAGTTTTCTCTTCCGAATCGTCTGTTTTCTTTCCTCTTCCAAAACTCTTCGGTGCTCTTTCCGGCTTATCGCCAAAAGAAGATTTTCTTTTATCGGAAAAACTTTCATTCCCTTCTTTTTTGAAACCACCTGTTCTGCCGGCACCGCCGCGAGGTCCTGATGAGGCTCTTTCTGATCCAGCGGATGATCTGCTGCTTCTTTCAGATGAACCCTCTTCTTTCTTAAAGCCGCCTGTTCTTCCAGCGCCGCCACGAGGTCCTGATGAAGCTTTTTCGCTTCTGCCTGTTCCTGATGATGATCTGCTACTTCTTTCAGATGAACCTTCTTCTTTCTTAAAACCACCTGTTCTACCAGCGCCGCCACGAGGTCCTGAAGAAGCTCGTTCGCTTCTGCCTGATCCTGCTGATGATCTGCTGCTTCTTTCGGATGAACCTTCTTCCTTTTTAAAGCCACCGGTTCTACCTGCACCACCGCGCGGTCCTGAAGAGGTGCTGCCACCTCTTTCAGATCCTGCAGAAGATCTGTTTCTATCCGATGGACCATCCTTCTTGAAGCCACCACGTGCACCTCCTGAAGAAGGTTTTTCACTTCTTCCCGATGAAGCACTTCTTCCTCTGTCAAACGAATCGCCATCAGAAGTTTTATTCTTTGTGCGAGGCCCTGAAGAAGGCTTGTCATTTTTAGTAAAACCTGCTGTAGAAGAATTTCTACTCTTGTCTCCAAAACCACCGGCGCTTCTCTTTTTAAAGTTCGCGTCCGAAATAGATTTCTTTTCTTCACGGCTAAATTCGCCTGCTGCAGGACGTGCGCTTCGTCCTCCTGATTTAGCTCCTCCTCTTGATCCTCCCGCAGGACGATCTTCTTTGCTGCCCGCAGATCTCCCAGCACGGCCTTTGCCGGATGACTTATCAAAAGCAAAAGCAGGCTTAGATTTTCCAGAGCCTGCTTTGCCGCGTGATGTATTGGAGGAAGACCTACTGTTGCTCCCCTTCTTCTTGTTGTCCATTTGTTTCTTCATCTAAATTATTATCCTCCCCACTTTCTCCCTCACTTTTTTCTTCTTCTTCTTTGCGTGCTTCTTGTTCAAATCGAATCACGTCTTGCAAGTCCAATTGCTTTCCCGCTTCAATTTCCATAGCCGTCAATGCCGCACCGGCCTGTGCCTGTGCGCCCGGATCGTTTTCTCCTTCTGTCAAACCAAATTGCGCATAATCGTTGAAGTTCGGGTCCAATTCTGTTCCGATCGTATTTTCAAGTGTAGCAAAATCTTTTGGACTAGGCAGTTCTACTAAACTGTTCAAGCCAAAATACTCCATGAATTTTTTGCTGGTACCATACAACAAAGGTCTGCCGACACCGTCTGACTTTCCTTTGATCTCAACCAATTCTTTTTCCAGCAACTTCTGAACGGCGTAATCACAATTCACACCACGGATATCTTCTACTTGTCCTTTGGTGATCGGTTGTTTGTAGGCTATGATCGCCATGACTTCCAAAGCAGAAGTAGACAATCTTTTCTTAGATTTTTGTTTTAGGAAAATACCTAAGCTGGTTTGGTAAGCAGGCTTCGTCAAAAACTGATAGCCTCCAGCGATTCTAAATACCTGAAACGGATAATTATCAGACATGTACTTTTCTAACAAAGAATCCAATGCGGCTTCAATGTCTTCAATCTGCACTTCTGCCTCAAACATTTCAGACATTACTAATCTGATCTCCTCTGCCTTTACAGGCTCGGTAGCACAGAATACGATGCTTTCAACATGGTTTTGAAGAAAATCCATTACTTACGGTTCAATTTAGCTTCGATGGAATGCTGGGTATGTGGCACGGCACGCAAACGCTCTTTAGGAATCAATTTTCCGGTTTCGATACACACGCCATATGTTCCGTTTTTAATACGGATCACAGCGAATTCTAATTGCTGAATAAATTTCATTTGTCTTGCAGCCAACTGACTGAAGCTTTCTTTTTCCAACGTGTCTGCTCCGTCTTCCAATAACTTTAAATTACTGTTAGAGTTATCAGAACTCTCGTCGTTCTTTCTGCTCAAAGATTCTTTGATGTAAACCAATTCTTTCTTTGCTCTTTCAAGTTTTTCAAGGATCAATGCTTCAAACTCTTTCAATTCTTCTTCAGAATACTTGGTGCGTGTATCCTCCGGTCCGTTGGTGTTGTTCTTAGGTTGCATAATAGCTTGTGGTTTAACCTTTTTGCTGTTTAATTCTAAAACCTGTGGAGAGGTTTCTTTTATGACTACTTTTTTTATCGGTGGTTTTGCTTTCGCTACAACTTTTTTAGGAGCTGCTGCTGCTTTTTTAACGACTGCTTTTTTTGCCGTGACTTTCTTCACTGCTGTTTTTTTTGCAGGGGCTTTTTTAGCTGCTGTTTTCTTTGCAGCAAGTTTAGCTTTTGGCTTCACTGTTTTTGCTGACTTTTTTGCTGCAGTTTTTTTTACCGCCGCTTTCTTTTTTACAACTGCCTTTTTTACAGCTGTTTTCTTTTGTACTTTTTTAACCTTCGCCATAAAAAATAATGAATGAACCCCCGTATTTTCTTCTACCTTACCGGCAATTATTTGTCTGCAAAGGTAATAAATAAAAGATTCAAGTCCTTGTAATTTTACACCTGAAGTGTGAATTTTCCACACGAAATCAACGCAATAAGACCGAAATGGTATCCTTGATTTTAAGGTGTTCTCCGTCAGGATGGAAAAATTCGGCAACAACCAGGTATAATCCAGTGCTAACTGGTTGTAAACTAGCATCCGTTCCGTTCCAGGTGCACATTCCACGCGCATCTGATGGCCCGCTTGGCTGCAGCGAACAAATCCAATTTCCCTGCAAAGAAAAAATATCCATCCGCAGCGATCCGCCGGGTTTGGGCAGGGCATAACGAATGTTTGCATAATTTCGGTAACCATCTGTACCCGGAGAAATCGAATGAGGCTCTATACTGAGCCAACCTCCTACTTCCCCCGATTCAGCCTGAGAATTGGCATATCCTGGGGTCGCACCGCCGGATGAAGTAGAAGCTGATTGCCAGTTGTTTGTCCATTGCGAAGGATCTCGGGCATTTACCCGTTCTAAAGAAACACCCTCCTTACTTTCCAATAATGGATGGTGCATACTTTGGTTATAATGAAAAAAGTCAATGGAGTCATTCGCTTCGTTCAACCATATGACTTCGCCTTCATCATCCGGCAAAACCGGCAAATTAATGGGCATAAAAGCACCTGCGACAGACAACGGATAAAAATCCATCACTGCATTGCTGTCTTTTGTTAAAATAAGGTAAACACCAGGTTCCATAAGCATTGGTGGTAGCAATACTTCTTCTCCGGATTGATTTTTTATTTTGGTTCCGTTGCATTCTACATACCATGGACTGACATTATAAAGTTCTATAAAATCAACGCCGTAAGAGAAAGGATTAAACAACAATTCATTGATGACTACATCTCGTTTTTGCAGCATTTTCGGCTTAATCAATTGCATTGTTTCAATCTTCATATTTCCAGCACGGTCTCTGATACCGGTCAATTGAGCTACCCATGCTGTTCCTTCTTCAATGAATGATGAGGTGTCCTGAATCAATAGAGATTTCTCTGTAATCCATTGAAAAGGAAAAGAAAAAGCATTTTCCTCTATCTGAAATACCGGAACAGACAATGGATTCAGCGCTTCGTTAAAAAACAACAACCAACCATTTTGTTCTCTCTGATAAACTTGTGAGACCAATTGGGGAGCTTCCAGATCTACAAAACCACCGTCGATTTTTAAGTCATCAAAGTAAAAATTGTTTCTTCGTGTCGACGAATGCACACATAAAAAGCCAAAGGCTTCCGAAGCAAAAATAGCGGGGTAAGTACCCGTACTTTCCAACTGGAAATTTTCTCCTCCCAGAGTATCCGCATACACTTCCCATTTATCCAGATGATCTCTCAATACCTTTATCCGCAGGGTGACCGGATTACCTGCTGCATGTCCTTCCTTACCTTTGGCGACAAGAGTTTGCAAAGTACCTTTTTGATAATACAAATCGATTCCGTCCTTGCTGCCGGAGAGCCCTCCAATCTTGAGGTAATAAGCTTCCAGTTGTGGATCGAGCAGGTTAGTAGAAGAAGCCGCCAGAAAAACTTTGGTGTAGTTGGAAGTAGAACTTTCAAAATTCAAATTCAACCAAAAACTCCAGGACGCACCAGCCAGTGCATTGGAATAAGTTTGCAGAAAAATCTTGCCGGATGCTGCAGGTCCGTTGGACTGCAATTGCTTGTCGGCATTGATCCGAAAATAAGACGAGTCGCCTTGCCAGGGATGAGGATTTGTGAGACTTTCAGAAAAATCTTCTTGAAACTGCGCAAGAGAAGTCAAAGAAGAAAAAAGAAATAGAATTGATAAATACCTAGTAATCATACGCGTTAGTTTAAAAAAATAGAAAAAAAGACAATAGATGCCCTTAAAAGGTAATCTCAAAAATATGGGAGGATGTAAGGCTTAACCACCTTTATCCAATCATGATAGGGCCAAAGATAAAATAATTTAGTTACTTTGTGTCCCTTTAACCTAGATTATGTAATCCATCGATAGGATCGGATGGTCTTGATTATTCTGTTAACGATTGATTAAATGTTCATAGGATAATAAGGTCTAAAGCATAGTATTTAGTAAAATCAACAAAACACAAGCAACAAATTATTTAACACTATGAAAGTAGCAGTCGTTGGGGCAACTGGCCTTGTCGGTACCCAAATCCTAAAAGTTCTTGCAGAAAGAAACTTTCCCGTTACAGAATTGATTCCTGTAGCCTCTCCAAAATCCATTGGTACAGAAATTCAATACAAGGGTAAGGGCTTTAAAGTCGTATCTGTAGAAGATGCTATTGCTGCAAAACCTGCTATCGCTATTTTCTCAGCAGGTGGTGGCACTTCTTTGGAGCTGGCTCCTAAATTTGCTGAAGTAGGAACTGTTGTCATCGACAACTCTTCTGCATGGCGCATGGATCCTACCAAGAAATTGGTAGTTCCTGAAGTGAATGCTGATGCCATTACAAAAGAAGATAAGATCATCGCTAACCCAAACTGTTCTACCATACAAATGGTAGTAGTGATGAACCCTTTGCATAAAAAATATAAAATCAAACGTGTGGTTGTTTCTACTTACCAATCTGTAACAGGAACCGGTAAAAAAGCAGTAGATCAATTGATGGATGAAAGGAAAGGCATCATGGACGGCCCTAAAGCTTATCCTTATCAAATCGACCTAAACGTCATTCCTCAAATCGATGTGTTCCTGGAAAACGGATACACCAAAGAAGAGATGAAAATGATCAAGGAAACGAACAAGATCATGCGTGACGATTCGATCAAAGTAACAGCTACTACCGTGCGCATACCGGTAATGGGCGGTCACTCTGAATCGGTGAACATCGAATTTGAAAATGAATTTGACGTGGAAGAAGTGAAAGCATTATTGGCAAAAGAAGAAGGCATAATTGTAGTAGACGATATCGCTAACTTGAAATACCCAATGCCTTTGGATTCTCACAACAGAGACGAGGTATTTGTAGGTCGTATCAGAAGAGATGAAAGTCAGCCGAAAACATTGAACCTTTGGGTAGTGGCGGACAACTTGCGTAAAGGTGCGGCAACTAACGCCATACAAATCGCAGAATATTTAGTAGCGAAGAAATTGGTTTAATTCTTCTTCGTTCAAATTTTGAAAACCGAACTCGTAAGGGTTCGGTTTTTTTGTGTTCTATTAAAACTGTCTTGCCTCTAAATCCCCTAAAGGAGAATTCATATAAATGGATGGATATGGGCTACAGGACTTTCGTCCCTCCGGGACTAATAAGGAAAATAAAACTGATTGTATCTTCTACAAGTCCCAGAGTGACGAAAGGCTTGTAGTAAACGAAATATATAAATAAGTAAATCCCTTTTAGAGCAATGTCGTTAAGTTAAGCAAATTGGTTTCATCGAGCACGAAATGATAAATCCCAGTCTGACAAACAAAAAGTAGTCTGTCAGACTGGGTGTCAGGTCTGAAGACCTGACGCGGATGGAGTTAACGCTGACTACCTGCTATTGTCCAACAGTGTCAGGTTTGAAAACCTGACACCAAAAAACAACAAGTATTGGAATCCCTTAACTTAACGACATTGCTCCTTTATGGGATTTAGGGGTAATAGAGTTGTTTGATAAATAATATCTATTCCATGGCAGAAACACTATCGTTACGCATGCGATAGTCTTTTTCTTCGCTTTCCTTTGTTTATCCTGATGGAAAGGGAAATGCGCTTTAAATGTTTACGCCGATTAATAGACAACAGCCATACTTCAGCGCTTTAGAATGATCTTTTTCGGATCATCTCTTTGTTTATCCTGACGAGAACAAAATGTATAGTCATAGGCAGAATTTTGCACGTTCCACCCTTCAAGTCCACGTATATTTGTTTCATGAGAGATCTACTATTTACAACGATCAAATCAACAACCCGATAGAATGACAAAGGCAATCCATTCGTCATTTTGAGAAGGTAAAGAGTTTTCATAACTTTAGAGAAATCTATATCTATTCTATGGTCAAGTCAATGACAGGTTACGGTGCTGCTGTAGCTGAAAATGAAAATCTTTACGTGCAGGTTGAAATCAAGAGCCTCAATTCGAAATTCCTTGATCTTTCTATCCGTGTACCGAAAGAATACGCAGAGAAGGAACTTGAAATAAGAAACTTATTTACGCAAGTCGCAGAACGAGGTAAAGTTTCTTTGTCGATTGAAGTCAAACAGAAAAACGACAACACAGCGCGTGTCAACATCAATCTCGAATTGTTGAAAGCGTATTACGATAAAATAAAAGCAGCTGCAGAATACGTAGGTGCTCCCTCTGACGATATTTTCCGCACGGTATTGAACATGCCTAAGGTAATTGAGTCAGACATAGAAAATGTCAACCGCGGTGAAGAGTGGAGCTTTGTTGCACAAGCAATGAAGGATGCCTTGGCACAATGCGACAAGTTTCGCGTGGAAGAAGGTGATATGCTGAAAGAAAAATTCATCGGCTATATTTTATTCATCGGTGAAAAACTAAAAGAAGTAGAAGCACATGATCCTATTCGTATTCAACAGGTTCGTGATAGAATAAAAAACCATCTGGAAGAATATGTAGGCAAAGAACGAGTGGACCAATCTCGATTTGAACAGGAATTGATTTACTACATCGAAAAGCTAGACATCAGTGAAGAAAAAGTGCGTTTGAAAAAACACCTGGACTATTTCATAGAAGCCATGAAAGACAAAGAAGCCAGTGGTAAAAAATTAGGATTCCTGGCGCAGGAAATCGGTCGTGAAATTAATACCATCGGTTCTAAATGCAACGATGCAGACATACAACGCTCTGTGATCGGTATGAAAGAAGAACTGGAAAAAATAAAAGAACAATTACTGAATATACTATAATACTAATACCTACTCCTCATACTCCTCAAAATCCGCTTATGAAACAATTACGCATTTTATCACTCTTCTTGCTGGTCTGCGCTTTAGCATCCTGCTCGCAGCAAAGACCGAAAGGATCAGATATCAGTTTGACCTGGGGACTCGTTGGTAATTATTACGAAGGCGATCTTTTCTTAAGCCAATTGCAATTAAAAAACAATGGCACGTCCCCTCTTGAAAACAAAAACTGGAGTTTGTATTTCAACTTCTGTAGAAAATACAACCAGGATAAATTACCTAAAGAAATTACCATCGAACACGTCAACGGAGATTTGTTTGTATTGAAGCCTACCAAAGACTTCAAAGCTTTGCAGCCGGGCGACTCTATAAAATTTGATTTGTATGGTGGTTACTGGACATTAAACGAAAGCGATGCTCCGGCCGGTTTCTTTTTTGTATTTGAAGAAGGTAAAGATAAACCAACCATTGAAGAAGTCGGGGCATTAACAGTGTTACCCTTCCTTACAGAAAAACAATTGAACCGCACCGCTTCAGATAAAGTAGTATGTGAAAATGAAACCGTTCGTTTTGACAGAGATTCATCACTCACCATTTTACCTAAAGCGGCTGTTTGTCCGATTACTCCTACTCCACTTTCTTACACCATAGGAAAAGATTCTTTAGTAATCGACGGTTCTCTGGTAATTGTAAGTGCTAAAGATTTTATAGCAAGCGCAGCGTTTTTACAAATGCAATTGGAAAAGAGTTTGGGTACAAAACCTGCTTTGGCTGAATCAGCAAAACCAGATGCTAAGCAAGTATCATTAGTAAAAGACGACAAACTAAAAGGTGAAGCTTATGAATTAGAAGTAAGCGCATCCAAAGGCGTTACCATCAAAGCAGGAACAAATGAAGGGGCTTTTTATGGTGTACAATCTTTATTGGCATTGAATCCTGCTTTAGCTTCTAAATCATGGAAGATTACAGAGATCAGTGTAAAAGACAAACCGCGTTTTGCTTTCCGCGGTATGTCTGTAGATGTAGGACGTAACTTCCAGAAAAAAGAAACCATCTTGAAATTCCTGGAAGCGATGGCAACATACAAACTGAATAAATTTCAGTTTCACTTGACAGACGATGAAGGATGGAGAATTGAAATAAAAGAATTGCCTGAGTTGACACAAGTTGGCAGCAGAAGAGGATTTTCTACGGATGAAAAAGAGATGTTACTTCCTTCTTTCGGATCGGGTGCATTTGCTGATAAAAATTCAGGCTCTGGTTTTTTCACCAGAGCTGATTTCATTGAAATTTTAAAATTTGCTAAAGCACGCAACATAGAAGTGATTCCGGAAGTGGACTTCCCAGGACACTCCAGAGCAGCCATCAAATCTATGTTGGTCCGTTATAACCGATTGAAAGCAGAGGGTAAAATAGAAGAGGCGGAAAAATACTTATTGAACGATTTACAGGATTCTTCGAAATACGAATCGGTACAAATGTGGACAGACAACGTATTGTGTCCTTGCCAGGAATCTACTTATAATTTCATTACTACTGTCGTAACCAGTATTGAAGACCTATACAAAGAGGCAGGTGCTCCATTAACTACTATACATACCGGTGGAGACGAAGTACCGCACGGTGTATGGGAAAAATCTCCGAAGTGTGCCGAGTTGATTAAGGCACAACCTGAGGTTGGTCAATTGGGTGGTGTATCAAATTATTTCTTAACGCGTGTAAGTGACATCCTTTCTAAAAAAGGATTGACTACTGCCGGTTGGGAAGAGATCGCTTTGTCTAAAGTCAAAGTAGGTGATGCGATACAACACGTACCTAATCCAGTTTTCATCAATAAAAACTTCAGACCTAACGTGTGGAACAACGTATGGGGTTGGGGACAAGAAGACTTCGCCTACCAATTGGCGAATGCAGGATACAAAACAGTATTGTCCAACGTAACGAACTTATACCTTGATCT
>JACMQM010000299.1 GCA_014376985.1 Cytophagaceae bacterium
TACCAAGTTTCTCTTTTTACCTGGTACAAGTGTAGCAAACCATGAATTATCAAACAACCACTTATGATATTCCATGAACCTATATCGAACGGCTGGATCAAGGTTTTTATTGCTGTAATCTATGCCATCAAAGAAAGAATACGGAGGAGTAAGGGAAACACCTAAGGACATACTAGATCCTCTTGTAGGAAATTGAAAGTCGTTTAAACTGTTTCTGGCAATAGTATAATTAAAGGAAATACTGGTCGTGCGTCCTGTGCTGTATCCAATACCTGTAGAGTAGAACGGATAATTGTCAAGCACATATTGTAAGAAAGATGCAGTGTAAGTAGCCGTGAAATAATCATCCGGCCATTTCAATCGTTTTCCCAAACTCACCGTTATACCATTCACGGCAAGCTTACCAATAGTTTCATTGCTATTACCAAAACGGTGTTGCACACTTTTCGAAAGACTCACTGTAAGTGCGTTTGGTTTCCTGCCACCTAACCAAGGCTCTGTGAATGATAATGAATACGACTGATACTGTCTACCATTGGCCTGGAATCTAATCGATAAACGCTGTCCATCTCCAGAAGGCAGAGGACTCCATGTTTTAGGATAACGTATATTTCTCAGAGAAAAGTTATTGAAAACTACACCCAAAGTTCCCACAAAACCATAGTATCCACCCCAGCCACCTGATAGCTCAATCTGATCACTTGGTTTTTCCACTACAGTATAATGTATGTCTACTGTTTCCGTTCTTGGATCTGGAACTGGATTGATACCAATTTGTTCGTTATCAAAATAATTCATCGTAGCCAATTCTCGCTGCGTACGAATGATATCCGCTCTTGAAAACTTTGCACCCGGAAGTGTTCTGATCTCTCTTAGAATAACGTGATCGTGCGTCTTAGTATTTCCCGCGATAGTAATGTTTCGTATCGTTGCTTGACCGCCCTCATAGACACGCATCTCCAGGTCGATTGAATCTCCCTCTACTAATACTTCTACTGGATCTACACTAAAAAATAGATATCCGTTATCTAAATAAAGCGAACTGATGTCTGGTCCATTGGGATTGTAATTCAGTTTACGTTCGAGTGCTTCGTAATTGTATACATCTCCTTTTTTAACATCTAAAATTTCACCCAATGCGGCATCTGTATAAAGATAATTCCCTTTCCAAATCACATTTCTGAAATAGTACTTTTTACCTTCGTATATCGTAATGTCAATATTTACTCTGTTCTTCTTATATCTATATACTGAATCCCGAACAATGACAGCATCTCTATACCCTTTTGCGTTATAAAATTCGATCAAAGAATTTTTATCAGACTCGTATTCTTTTCGAATAAACTTAGACGACGCAAAAATATTCATTAGCGTCTTTTCTTTCGTTTTTTTCATCTTTTTCTTAAGCTTCTTTGCAGGGATTTCCTCTACTCCAGAAAAATTAATACGATGAATTTTTACTTTGGATTTCTTATTTACAGTTACATTTAAAATCACATGATTTTGTAAAGCAGTATCTTTTTGTGGGACAATCAATACCTCGGCATTCAGATACCCTTTCTCTAAAAAATATTCCCTTATTTTCTTCTGTGCATTTTTAACTAAGGCATCCGTTACAATACGTCCTCTTGAAACATCTACTTTCCCTTCGATGTCTTCTCTTTGAGCTTTAGAAATTCCATGAAATTCAAATGCGGCAAGTCTTGGTCTTTCTGTTAATTTGAATTCCAGAAATATTAAAGTACCTTCTATTCTTTGAATTTGTACTTCTACATCTCCTACAAGTCCTTGATCCCATAGCTTTTTTATAGCATTGGAAATATCATCTCCTGGAATCGAAATCATGTCACCAACTTTAAGATTGGTAAGAGATATCACGGCGGCAGGATCTAGGAATTTAACACCTGTAATCTCAATGCCCCCAATGGTATATTCTTTGGGAGTAGTATAATCTACTTCTGTTGAAAATGTAGATCCAAAATCAATTGATTGACCAAATAACTTCGTTTGTGCTACTAGCAACAGTATTAAAAATAAGCGGTATCTGCTTTTCATATCATTTGCTCATTCAACTGCTCGCTCGTCTTACCAAATCTTCTTTCTCTTTTTTGATAATCTAAAACAGCTTTGTATAAATCTTCTTTTTTAAAGTCCGGCCAAAGAGTTTCTGTAACATACAGCTCGGCATAGGCCAATTCCCACAAAAGAAAATTACTTAATCTTAATTCACCACTTGTTCTAATCATCAGTTCAGGATCTGGAATAGATGCTGTCGATAAAAAGTTTTTAATAGTTTGTTCATTTATTTGATCCAGTGACAATTTCCCCTCTGCAACGGCCTCTGCTATTTTCTTTACAGCTCTCGTAATATCCCATCTTCCGCTATAACTTAATGCAAGAGTCAATATCAATCCTGTGCTGTCAGCTGTTTCTTTCATTCCGGCCTGTAGACTTTCCTGACAATGTACCGGCAACGATTCGAAATCACCAATGACCTCAAGTCTTACGTTATTTTTTTTCAACGCGCTGATTTCCCCTTGAATGGTAGCGACTAAAAGCTCCATAAGAGCTGTTACCTCTTCTTTAGGTCTTGACCAATTTTCTGTAGAAAATGCGTATAGAGTAAGGTATTGTACTCCTAATTCCGCGCATGATTCTGTAGAATCCTTAACACTCGTAATAGCATTCTGATGACCAAAAATCCTGAATGAACCTCTTTTCTTGGCCCAACGACCATTGCCATCCATAATGATAGCAATATGGCTGGGTATTTTATTTTTGTCAATCAAAGATTTAAGATCAGTCATTTTCCCCGATTTTGGGATTACAAAGCTAAGAAAACAGTAGAAAGGATACTAATCGGGGCAGTTTATTTTGTAGAACGTATAACTCACAGAAACACCCAGGTAATAGAACCAGTCAGATGTTAACGGATTGGAAAGGTATTTCGTATTGGAAGCAGTGCCAACAGGATAAGAACTGACACCATCTAAGTAATCAGTAAAGGTTTTGTTAGCCAAAAACTCGGCATTAAAGTTTATTCGATTCTTCACTCTGTATTTTAATCCGAGTCCAAATGGAATGGCGAATTCAAAGGCATACCTGGCAGATACATCATCTGTTGTAGATACCTTTTGATGTTCAAAATTGAAGAATGAAAGTCCAGCAGTAAAATAAGGTGTAAGTCGATGACCCCTTTTCCCAGCAGTGTATTTATAGTCAAAAAAGTTATACTCGAAAGCTGCAGACAACTGATTGACCGTAGCGCTAAATTCCGCCTGACGCGCTTTACCTAATGCATCATTCTCCTTATTGGAATCTTTTCCTGCTAACCATCCAAACATCAATGAAGCCCTAAGACTTACTACAGGGCTCGGATTGAACCTGTAATAACCCATAATGCCCGGTCTTGACATGGTTACATTGGGTATCCTTGAGATA
>JACMQM010000300.1 GCA_014376985.1 Cytophagaceae bacterium
CCTTCTTTCTCATTGCCTTCAGCAATTTTTTTCTTCGCTTCTACCAGGTAAGCATTCACCATTTTCTTTTGTTCTTCCACCACTCTAAAAATACGTGGTTTCAAATCATAGAATTCATGTTTATCGCCTTTCGGCACAGGACCAGAAATGATCAATGGCGTACGCGCGTCATCAATTAATACTGAATCGACCTCATCGACCATGGCATAATGATGTCCGCGCTGTACACGTTCATCTCTATTTCTCGCCATGTTATCGCGTAGGTAGTCGAAACCAAATTCATTATTTGTTCCGTATGTGATGTCTGCATTGTAAGCCGCTCTTCTCTCGTCAGAATGCGCTTCGTATTTATCGATACAGTCTACATTCAATCCGTGAAACTCCATCAAAGGAGCCATCCATTCGCTGTCTCGTTTTGCTAAGTAATCGTTGACCGTTACAATATGAACTCCTCTTCCGCCCAAGGCATTCAAGTAGGAAGGTAGAGTAGCCACCAATGTTTTACCCTCACCGGTAGCCATTTCCGAAATTTTACCTTCGTGCAATACCATACCACCGATCAATTGCACATCATAGTGCATCATGTCCCAGGTCACTTCATTGCCCGCTGCCATCCACTTGTTGTGCCATGTCGCTTTGCCATCGCTTACTTTTACGTTCGCTTTTTTAGCAGCAACTTTTTGGTCGTGCGGAGTAGCACTTACAATAAGACTTCCGTTTTCTTTATACCGGCGTGCGGTTTCTTTTATGACAGCAAAGGCTTTTGGCAAAACATCCCACAACACGTTTTCCAATTCCGCATTGCGTTGTAATTCCAATTCGTCAATTTTTTCAAAAATTTCTTCCTTCTGATTGATTGTCAATTCCGGTTGTTCCGCAATTTTATTGTGCAAGCTTTTTAGTTCCTGATCAATGGTTGCTAAACGCTCACGAATAGCGCCTTTCAATTCATCTGTTTTTCCTCTTAACTGATCGTCAGAGATAGTTGCCAACAGACCGAATTCCTGATTGGTGGCTTCTACGAATGGTAATAGTCTTTTGACATCTCGCTCAGACTTTGTACCAAATACTTTTTTAATAAAACCTAACATGTGCGCTTCTCTTAATTCTTATTATAAGGAATATAAATTTACATTTTTTTTATGAAGTACGGCGGATTATGCGCCATAAAGAGAAAGATCAACAGTTCCTTTAAAGACTTTTCTTGCCGGACCCATTAAATAAATATTGTTGAAAGTATCATCTGTGCGTTCAAAGGAAACAGCTAAATCTCCTCCTTTGGTCAAAATACGAACAGGTGAATGCATACCCTCGTAGGAGGCAGCAATGGCCGCGGCTGTAACGCCGGTGCCGCAAGAATACGTCTCGTCTTCCACGCCACGCTCGTATGTCCTCACGTTCAATACCATGCCATCTTTCTCCATAAAATTGACGTTAGTGCCCTTTTCACGGAAGCGATCATTGTATCGGATTTTTTTTCCTTCCTCAAGCACCTGAAAATCATTGATTTTTTTGACCCAAGCCACATAATGCGGTGATCCGGTATTCATAAACAGAAAATCGTCGTTTTTCTCTACACCTGACACATCTGACATTTTCAGGTGGACCCAATGGTCTTTGAGATAGGCTTCATGCAGTCCATCAGCCGCCATAAAGGTCGTTTTGTCACCTATTACACCCAGATCGTGCGCAAATTGTACGGTTGCTCTTCCTCCATTCCCACACATGGAACCGATTTTACCATCTGAATTATGGTAAAGCATCTCAAAATCAGATGTCTCATGAGTCCTCAATAAAATCAAACCATCTGCTCCTATGCCAAAACGGCGGTGACACAGCTGTTCAATCAACATCACGTTACCCAATGGAAATTGGTTTTCTCGGTCATCGATCAGGATAAAATCGTTGCCAGTTCCCTGGTATTTGTAAAAAACTACATTCATAAGCGCATGCTCTTAATGGATACAAACATATAACAGTATAATGGGAATAAAAATCCAAGGATGGTATTTTAAGTGAGTTTTAATGGTAGATGAAGTTTTAATAGATGGAGTTTTTATGCTTATATAAGAAGATAAAATGACAAGGGTATTCTAGTGTGAATGTATTCGTAGCAAGCCTTTGTTGATTTGGGCGTGTCCCTTCGGGCCGGGCTTTCGCCACTCGCTTCCCGAATCAAACTTTGCATCGTTAACAATCTTTGTGTCGGGAGAGCTCAATCAATGGCTCAATCCCTCACGCAAATCAAAGTGCATTAGGGATAGAAGTGGAAAGCCCACAGCGAGTCCGTCAGATACTATAAAAATCAAAGACCGTTCCGAGCGAGGACTTGCAACGGATAGCCCGGCCCCGGCCGATAGGTAATAATCATTAAAACATTGTGTTTCGGGGCAATGCCCAACAAACAATCTTCCAACATTTTATAACCATCCTCATATATACCTAAATTATCTTCCTTAAATATTCAACATTACATTCCTCCCTGTCTATAAATATACTTTCCATCTGTACCATCCCTTAGCAGATTTGAATATCTTTAGATCATGAGAAAAACAGCTTATTTCATCGGCTTCATCGCCGTATTCCTCTTGTGTGCAGATGTACCTAAAATGCACAATGTTACTTTGGTTGATGGCATCAATGTATTGTTACCCAAAGACTTTTTACCGATGTCGGACGATGACATCGGGCAGCGCTATCCTTCTACGAAAAAACCTGTTTCTTTTTATACCAGTTTGGAGCGCACCGTTGACTTCGGTCTCAACATCAGCAAATCCAGGTGGTCTGGCGTGGACATTGATTTGTTACACAAAATTTATAAGTCTACAATAATAGAAAGTTATGAGAAAGTGACCTTCCTAAAAGATACCGTAGAGCACATCAACGGACGTCCCTATTCTGTATTTGAATTTGTATCGACCTTTGACAAAACGACCAAATACCAATACTTTCAATTCACTATTCTGGCACAAACCAAAGTAGAAGCCACACAGGAAACAGGCGACCTTATACCAGGTAATGCCAATCACATACTCATTTTCAATTTGACTGCTCCTTCCGGAGAACAAAGCAAATGGGCGCCTGTAGCGGCTAAAGCGATGCACTCCATTCGCATCAATGCCAACAGAGCAAGTAGAGCCATTCCCAAAGTGGCACAGCCCGAAGTAAAAGGATTGAGTCCTAAAACAACATTGGAACAACAGAATAAAAACAAGACCAAA
>JACMQM010000301.1 GCA_014376985.1 Cytophagaceae bacterium
GGCTAAGACTTTCCGGCGTAATGCCAAGGTAAGAGGCAATCATCCATTGTGGCACACGCAGGGTGAGATCTGGGTAAAGACGAATAAAATCCAGGTAACGTTTTTCGGCTGTTGCACTGAGCAGCAAATCGATTCTTTTTTGCAATTGACGGATGTGGTTCTGCAAAGCCTTCTCATTGAAGCGCATAAAATTGGGATAGACAGCAGATGCCCTACTGATGAAGGCAGCGTCTATCAGCACAACGGTTGTCTCTTCAACGGCTTCAATGGAGAAATCAGACGCTTCATGAAAGTAAGCGCTGCTGCGATCTGTTACAAACCAGTTTTCAGGTCCAAATTGTATGATGTGTTCTTTTCCCGTTTCGTCAATGGTGAAAGAACGAAGTAATCCTTTTCCAACAAAAAAAGCATAAGCACAGACTTCACCGGCATGCAACAGAAAATCACCTTTGTGAAATGTTTTCGATTGCAGAGTAACGGTTAAGATTTCAATTTCTTCTGCTGTTAAACCTGTTTTTTCCTGTAAAAATTTCTTGTATTGCTCAATCATCTATTTCGATTCTTTAACAAGATCTTTAATCGACTTATCATTCACCATGACGTCTTTCAATACGGTTTCGCCATTTTTTACATATACTAATGCATAAGTTACCTGTGTGCTGTCGGCACTAAAATTTCGATATAAGTCTTCTGCATCTTGCGCCTTGGATTCTTCCATATAGTAACGGTTAAATGGATACTCAATGGAAAGGGTATTGTCGGAAGTCTTATAATAAAGGGCTTTAGCCTGGATATAGTTATTGATGCCATTGGGTTCTTCCTGATGAACAGTAAGGATGCTGGCATAGCCACTGCTATCTTTTGTAAGTGTTAAATATACCACACTATTATAAGTCCATTCGCTGCCTTCAGGAACCGGAACGGTCGTTTCTTCGAAGTTTAATACGATGTATTTACCACGAAAAGGATCGGAAGGATCTATTGGCGCCGCTTTAAACTTATAAGGTGTTCCCGAAACCAATATATCGTCTCGATCCAAAATCATTTTGGCAGGCACATACAATTGTGCCATCACAACCAGACAGAAGCCAATGAAGATGATTTTCTTTTTATCCATTTCTTTTTTTGATCATTATAAAGTTTGTAACAAAAAAACCTATACCCACAAATAGGAAAAGAGCGCCCCTGACAGCAAATTGTAAATCGGTATCAAAAAAACGACAGGCAACCAGTGCCGTAATCATCAATAAGCCAAGGTTAGTAATGCCTAAATGTTCTTTTTTTATACCCTCACGAATGATAAGTATGCAAAGTAGTAAGAACAGAATATTAGTAAATGCAGCTACGCTAGGAAATACAAAAGAAAAAATATAGATGACGGTGAAATAAAGGAATACAGTTTCAAGTGGTTTGATAGGGTCTTCTCGGAATTTTATTTTTTTCAATAGGAGTAATCCTGTAGCGAGCAATCCTGTAAGACATACAGCGATAAACTCCGGACCGAAAGAAGTGGAAGGGGTCTTGTTGTTACGAATTATGGATTGCCAGAAGTCATGGAAGGTTGAAGCCAGTAATAGCAATAGGCTTAAAGTTTGCCCAATAGAAATATAGCCATTCGATTTTTGCGATTGACTTTGGAGGTTTATCATGTGGCCCGACAATGTAAATACACAAAAGAGATTCATGTAAGCAAGGGCGATTAGTCCTTCGTTCTGATCTACTGCAGTACCGAGACAAATAATCAATGCCACGGCCACAAACCAATGATGAATCAATACCACATGACTGCGTTTGTTTCTTTGAAAGATGGAGTAATAGTAAGGAAGAATAGCTAGTAGCAATAGCCAAAACCAATACGATTCTGCATGGGGATAGGTCCAGTAATTAGAATAAGCAGCATAAACCGTAACTCCTGTGAGGTAGAGAAGGGAAGTAAAAGAAGATTGCAAAAGATATACGACAGGGAGACTAAGTAATAGCCACGTCAATAGAAAGTCGCTGATGTTTCCTGGTATATTATAAATCTGACTGATTAATGCAATGCTGGCACCAATGGAAAGTACTAGCAATGTTGCAGAGCTTTCTCTCCAGCTTGTATCGTTACTTTTTTTAATGAGGGCATAACCGCAGGCCATTTGAGAGAAAACCAAAGGGACAAAAGCCAGAATGGTTTTAGTGAAAGTGCTGAGTTCATCCCAATTGTGGGCGATGATTAAAATAATGCCCAGACCTACTAGTAAAGCGCCAAGTATGGCAAAAATAACAAACAGTTTATTCTGCGGAGGATCTTCCTTTTGCGTGTAATAATTCTGAATATTATCCGCGGTTTCTTGTGAGATGACAGAAGCGTCAACTAATTCTGCAAGGTCTTTTTTTATGTGCATGTACGATGGAAATATAAAAAGGAAAACAAGGAATGGTTTTAATGTGCAGTAAGATTTTTCTTTTTTCTTATTTCCGCATCTTTAGATTTGCTGTTCAGTTTCACTTTGTCCATCCAATACCACCATTTCAACTTGTCCAATTCCTGTTTTGGTTTAGGAGTTTCGGCAAAATAAATGGCGCAGCGGAAAGTATAGAGCATGCAGATGTCCTGTACTTCTCCTCTCATATCGTTGTGAAGGACATACAATTTTTCGGCATCTTGTCCTTTCAAATCGCCTACAGACTTAAAGCCTAATTGATATAAATCTTTGGCGATGGTTTTCCCTACTCCTGGTATCCGTTGAAGGTCTTTAAGTGAAGCATCCATAGATTATTCTTTATAGTCTTAAGGAAAAAAGCTACTAATGTGTTGTGACAATATAAAGAAAGGCAAGAACTATACAAATGAATGATGGAAGAAACACCTAGGTGGCGTTAATTTATTGCAACTATTGGATAGGCAATAAGACAGTAAAACAACTGCCTGATAATTCTTCGCTTTCAACTAGAAGTTTGCCTTTATGCTTTTCTATAAAATCTTTACAAAGAATAAGTCCAAGCCCTGTGCCCGTTTCATTATGTGTGCCGGGTGTCATTATTTTTTTATCCAGCTTAAACAAATCAACCAAAAGAGCCGGGGAAATACCGATGCCATTATCAACGATTGCCAACTTTGAAAAGGGTAAATTATTTCTCGTTACCTGTTCTGCGGAAATAAGTACTTTCCCTTCGGAGTGAGTAAACTTGATCGCATTGGTCAATAGGTTTCGAATAATGGTGCGTAACATATGATGGTCCGCATGAAGAATGAAATTCTTAGACACTTCATTGATCACTTTAATGTTTTTTTGAATAGCCATCGCATGAAGCAGTTGGATGTCTTCATCAATAATAGCTTTTAATTCCAGGTCTACAGGATTAAAACCGATATTTCCTGTTTGGTTGTTTGCCCATAGCAATACGTTATTCAATAATCGTGAAATGTTTTCAAGACTGGAACGAAACAATTGCTGAATTTCCTTACGTTCTTGTTCGCCTACGTGGTCTTCCTGCAATAATTCCGTAAGCAGTAATGACGTTGCCACCGGGCCTTTCAGGTCGTGAGAAAGAATAGAGAAGAACTTATCCTTACTAGCGTTCGATTCTTTAAGCGCTTCTGTTTGTAATTCTATCAGGCGGTTCTGACGAAAACGCACGAGATTATTGTTCCAGGTAAGTAGAGAAAGACAATAACTGATCAGTAAAATCCCGAAACCCAATGCGCGATTCAGCAACACATAGTTTGGATTGCTTTGGTTAACAGGAATGAAAAAATAAAATACGATATACAGAAAAGCAAAGTAATACATGAAGACCACGGGACGAATCAACAGCATGACAAAAACAAAACAAGCCATGATGAAAGGACTGATTGTCCATGAAATCAACTGATGAAATACGGAGCCGGCAATACCCCAACCTCCGATTACGATAAGCAAAGCATAAGGCAAATAGGCATAGAGCAAGCCATTAGGTTTTTTATAGCGTAGCGTATAAAGGGCAAGAGCGGCAAGGCATGTATTGATCAGTATCATGCAGCTATTGAGCTGAATGATACTTGTTCGCCATTGAATTTCTATGAGAGTGCCATTGTTTCTATTGTGATAAAAAGCACTGATCACAGAAGCACTAAATAAAATAGCACCACATGTGGCAATAAGTGTGCGCACCAGGCTTGCTTTTTGGACTTCCTTTTGGATAACAGGATCATCTATGTCAGAAGCAACGAAAAAGGATTTTATTTGGTGAATCATGGAGCAACGTCTATTGCTGGTTTAATCTTCAACGAATGACAAAGATAAAGGCTTTAAAGTCAATCGCAGCCAATACCGTTACAATACGTTTTAATTCATTGTATTAAGAATGCTTTTTGCTTCTGCAATAGCCAGTCGGCTGGGGGTTTCAAGCTTGAGATAAAGCGCTCGTAAAGCTGCTTTTTCGTTTCCCTTTTTTGACAGGTTTTCCATTTGAGTCAGCAGTTCCAAAAGAGAACGATCCATACCAATCATGGTAATGGAGGATTTCAGTTTATGAGCAAGGTATTCACTTGTCGCGTGATCCTGGTTTTCTATTGCAGCTTCTAATTGTTGCAGATGGTTAGTCATCTCGGAAGTAAAAAGCTCCAATATTTCTTTGATGAAGGGTAAGTTATTGTCTGACATTTCTTGTAGCTCAGACAAATCAATATTTTTTGTAGAAAAAGAAGTTGATGTTAGATCTTGAGTTGTAGTGCTTGAGATAACCTTCATTTGGTCATTGATTTTTTGAAACAATTCAGTTGCTTTAAATGGCTTGGAAATATAATCGTTCATACCGATGGCGAGACATTTTTCTTTTTCTCCACTCATGGCATGAGCTGTCATGGCTATGATGGGCAAGGTCAACTTCATTTTTTTTCGAATGATGGAAGCAGTCTCGTACCCATCCATTTCAGGCATCTGCATATCCATCAGAATCAAATCGTAAGTTGAATGTGCTAATTTGTCAACGGCTATCTTTCCGTTGCCGGCAATATCAGTGGTATAACCAAAATTAGATAAATGCTTTTCCGCCAGTTTTTGGTTAATGATATTATCTTCTACAAGCAGGATGTGTAATTTTTTTTTGTTGGAGGATAGCGCTTGCACAGCTTTGGCTTGCAGATCTTTTGCCAACTCTCCTGGTTGTTCCAGAAAAGGAAGTGTAAATTCAAAAACGGATCCTTTACCCATTTTACTTTCCAAATGAATGCTGCCGCCTTGCAGTTCTACCAGTCGCTTTACGATACTTAATCCAAGACCGGTACCACCATATTTACGGGTAGTATCGTTACTTGCCTGATTGAAGCGTTCAAATACTGCGTCTAGTTTATCTTCAGGTATGCCGATACCTGTATCGCTTACTGTGAACTTCACATCAACAATGGTGTCTGTTTTTTTATTTAAAACAGCATGAACGTTAACATGACCTTTTTCTGTAAACTTTATAGCATTGCTCACCAGATTGATAATGATCTGCGTCAATCGTGTAGGGTCACCGACTAAATTTTCAGGAATGGCAGAGTCTGTCGCAAAAGACAGTTCGATATCCTTATCATTTTTTTTCTGACTAAACAATACGGACAAAGAACCGAATATGCTTCGTATACTCATCGGCACTTGTTCAATTGTCATCATGCCAGCCTCAATTTTGGAATAATCTAAAATGTCATTGATGATTGACATCAGATTTTTGCCGGAAGTTTGTATAGCTCCCACAAAATCTTTTTGTTCCGTATTAAGTGGAGTATTAATCAAAAGATCCGTAAAACCAAGCACCGCATTCATCGGTGTTCGAATCTCATGACTCATGTTAGAAAGGAAATGTTCTTTAGCGATGACAGAATTTTCCGCTGTTTCTTTCGCTTGACGCAATTCCTGTTCGAGTAATTGTCTTTCTGTAATGTCCTGCATCGTACCTCGGTAGAGACAGATGTTGCCGTCTTTATCCAATTGCGGAACAATCCTTGTCTCAATCCATCGGGTATTGCCCTTGGCTGTTATAAAGCGGTTAACAACAACCTGTTTTTTTTTCAATGACTTCATTTTTTCGATCTTTTCACGAACGAAAGTCAAATCATCTGGATGGACGGAATGAATAAAGGTATAATAATCTAAAGCGTCATGATCAACGGGCATTTCTAATATGGTGAAAATCTCTTTAGACCATGTCACCGTATGCTCTATCGGATTATTTTCAAAACTGCCGAGATGCCCTATGGTCATGGCTTCGGAAAGCAGTGATTTTGTTTTTATAAGTTCCTGTTCAAATTTCTTACGGATAGAAATATCTATGTATACATTCAGCCTAAATGGGTTTTGATCGATTTCAATGATCTCGGAAGAAAGTAAGATGTATTTTTTTTCACCTTCTTTTGTTGAGATTAC
>JACMQM010000302.1 GCA_014376985.1 Cytophagaceae bacterium
AAACTTTTTAGTATGTCAGGCCCTATCGTCATTTATCATAATCCGAGATGTCAAAAAAGTAGAACGGCATTGCAAGAACTCGAAGACAGCGGTGCTGAAGTAAAGATTATAGAATATTTGAAAGACACTCCTTCTGTCAAAGAACTAAAGCAGCTCTGTGAGAAGTTGGCTCTAATACCTTTTGATTTGGTAAGGAAAAGCGAAGCCTTGTACAAAGAGAATTATAAAGGTGCTGATCTTTCGGATGCAGAATGGTTAAATGTTTTATCTGAGCATCCTGTATTGATCGAACGTCCTATTGTGGTGAAGGGAAATAAAGCGCTGATTGCCAGAGAATCTGGCCTGCTAACGAAATTTTTAAAATGACATTTTCTAACTATATTAAGGATATGAAGAAAATCACGCTCCTATGTATTTTAGTCCTTCTGACTCAAGCTTTACAGGCTCAGATCAGTTATCCTAAAGTGAGAAAGTTCAACGTGGGTTTGTTCATGGGCATTGGCGGAGAGACTGGTCCCTCACTGAATATCATTCCAACCTTGAACCTAACTTACCGAGGCACGACATTGACTACAGGTGTTTCCTTGAATAAAGGATTGAACATTGGTTTGATACAAGAGATCTTGCCCATATCAGTTTCTCATTACAATGTAAAATGGATTGTTTCAGGTTTCTATTCTAAAGGCGTATCAGATCGCTACTACACAGAAGATACAGATTTTAATAGTGGCGCTTTACTGACTGGATTGAGATTTCACTTTGGTCAACGTTGGTTTTCTAATATACAAGTCGGAGCATCGTACACCAGTTACAGTACGAAACCTTATTTAGGTATTGCTAAGGATAATGATAAGTATAGTGAGGTGATTCCTTATTTTGAATTTGGCATAGGATTCCGATTATTTAAAACATTCGAGGAAAAGCATAAGAAAGAAACAACGGATACATCGGAATGAATTTTTTAGCTCACCAGTTCCTGTCCGGAAACAACAACGATCTGAAGATTGGTAATTTTATAGCCGATTCGATCAAAGGCACGCCACCAGATTCTTTTGGACCGGGTGTTTTGAAAGGCATTAAATTGCATCGCCGTATAGACAGTTATACCGATAGCCATCCTATCGTTCTTAGAAGTATTAAACGTTTACGTGAACGTCACGGAAAATTTGCTGGAGTTGTTGTTGATATTTGCTACGATCATTTTTTGGCAAAGAATTGGAAACAATATTACGATGATGAATTGTGGGAATATGTAAACGGCTGTTATGCTTTGATGTTAAAGCACAAAGAGGAATTACCTGCTCGTATACAAGAAATGCTTCCTTACATGATCAAAGGAAATTGGTTGTACAACTATAGAACGCTGGATGGTATAGACCGCGTTTTTAAAGGCATGGCTAGAAGAACGCAATTCGACTCCAACATGTCTTCTGCCATGAAAGATTTATGGATGGATTATCAGGAGTATGAAGCAGAGTTTACAGAATTTTTTCCGGAGATCAGGGCATACGTTCAATCCTTATTGGATGATCCTGATTTTAAATAAGCAGTTTTGTATAAGAAGTGAAATGTTTTTTTACTGTGATTTAGCTTTTCATACGAGTCTTTTTTTCTTTTGCTCTGCCAAAATAAAAGAAACAAAAGAAAAGGCAGCCACCAAAAGCAATTAGAGAAGACATTGTGGATCCTTTGTACTTCGCGTAGTTAATTGATAAGAATGTCTCCTCCAATTCGCTCTTTTCCTGAATGCCCACCGCAAAAACAGAAGAAAGAAACGATGAATCAAATGTTGCTCTTGCTCAAACTCTTGCTGCAATGCGTTAGGGATCGAGTGGAAAGCCCGATTGTGGTGGCCTGTGGGAAGGCGGACTTGGAGCGAGAGCCCGACCGCCAATGTGAGGATGGATTGTACTTCTAAGATGGATTGGCGGTAACGTCCAAATCAATCTTCAATAATTATTCCATTCTAGTCTTTCACCTTCTCATTTGGAATCTATAGGTTAGCTTGAACTCTATTGTCATTAAAAACGCTTTGCTTATTCCTACTTCTCTACTGAGAATCTTTATTAAACGGAGAGTTTTCCTGATGAAGCCTTATGGCTTTCAAGGAATAAAAAACACTAACGGCTACAATGAGCACGGCAATGATGACCATGACAGGATAATGCCTTAAGAATAAACAGGCATCATACAAGCCATGCAATACAACGGCTCCAAGCAATCCGATCCATTGCGGATAATTTTTATGCGAGAATTTAGACAAGCCCACATAATAACCCATCACCACAGCAAAACTGGCATGTCCCGGAACGGCAGTAAACATGCGGTGTATGCCGGTACTAAAACCTTGGTCGTTGTATAAGTATAAGAAATTTTCAACCGTAGCAAAGCCCATTGAGATCATCACACTGTAAGTGATGCCATCAAAGGGTTCATCAAATTCTTTTTTTGGATAAGCAAACCAACGCAAGGCAATAAACTTGGATGCTTCTTCACTAAAGGCTACAGCCATGAAGGCATAGTACAATTGGTCAAGATCAGGTGCGTCGTTGGTATGGTCAATGTTGAATAGATATTTAATTCCTTTTGTCGCCAGCGTAGCAGGGATGATGCTCAACACACCCAATAAAAAAGACATGATCAGGAGCCTTTTGGGTTCCGGATCATGTTTGTCCTGATAGTAAATGAAGAAGCATATGGCCAAGCCTGGGGCAAGGGCCAGAAGAAATATATCCATTAATGGTATTAAGCTAATTCTCTCAAGTCTACTGGTACGAGTCTTGAAACACCTTGCTCAATCATTGTAATTCCATAGATGACATCCGTACTTGACATGGTACGTTTGTTATGGGTTACAATGATGAACTGTGATTCTCCAGAGAATTTACGAATGATATTATTGAATTTGTCAATGTTCACGTCATCCAATGGTGCATCCACCTCGTCGAAAATACAGAATGGGGCGGGTTTCAATAAGTAAATAGAGAAGAGTAATGAAATGGCTGTCAATGTTTTTTCTCCTCCTGACAATTGGTTGATCGTCAATGGACGCTTGCCTTTTGGCTGTGCCATGATTTCGATTTCAGAATCCAACGGATTACTTGGATCTACCAGTTTCAAGTCACACTTATCTTCTTCTGTAAACAATGAGCGGAACACATTTTTAAAGTTCTCTCTGATCTGCTCAAAGGCAGTGAAGAAGGTGTCTTTTGCTACGTTATCTATTTCTGAAATGGTGCTCAATAAAGATTCTTTCGCATTGACCAGATCTTGTTTTTGTCCGCTAATGAAATCTCCTCGTTCTTTGATCTCCTGGTATGCTTCCATCGCCATGGGGTTAATTGGTCCCATTCGCTCCATAGAAGCTTTGATCTTCGTTACTTTTTCCTGCAGTTCTTCCAGACTTCCCAAAGGCTTGTCTTCAGCTTCTTGTTGATTCAATAACTCATCCAGGTCCGTATTGAATTCTACTGCTAAACGTTCTTTCAAAGAGGTCAATCCTAAACGGGTTTCTGTCAGTTTTGTTTGTATAGAAGAAAGTGATTCGTCTGTTTCGTCTCTTTTTCTTCTGATTTCTCTGATCTCAGTATCGATGCCGTCTGTCTGGCTGCGTAAACCGTAATACGATCTTTCCGCTTCCTGTAAACCGCCTTCGATTTGTTCTTTTTCTTTGTACAATTCTACCAGCTCGTCTTCGTTGACATCCGTTCTGCTGAGCAATTCCTGGATTTCATTTTTAATACGGTCTGCTTCTACTGTATTGTTGTCAATGCGTTCTTTACTTTGATCAAATGAAGCTTGTTTGAAACTGATTTCTTGTTCTAAACTGCTTAATTTATTTTGTTGCTGGTGGAAAACAATATTTTCATGGTTGAAGACGGAAGACTTGTTGGACAAAATTTCATTTTGCTCTTGCAAGGTTTCGTTCATATACACCAGTCTTTCTTCCAGTGCTTCCAGGTTGCTTCTTTCTTCTATAGACAAAGGTTGTTTTTGCGTGATGTCTTCTTCCAGTTTGCCGATACGCTCCAACATTTCTTCGCGCTTCATACTGTTGTTAGACAACATAGAGGCCAGCTGTTCTTTTTTCGACGTCACTGCTACCATTTCCTGATTGATCAGGTTGATTTCAGTTTGCAAATTATCTATTTCTAATTTGCGTGTCGCAGCTTTTAAACGGTGAAATTCTTGTTGTTGAGTATCCAGTTTCGCTCTTACGGCTTCGATTTGTTGTGTCAACTGTTTGATATCAACTTCCAACTTCTCCAGATTCTTCGCGCGACCGATACGTTTACCTTCAAACAATCCTACCGACCCGCCGGAGATAGAGAATTCGCGTTTGCTGATTTTACCGTTTACTGTTATTAATATCACATCACTTTGATCAGGAAGATTCTCTTGATTTTCAGTAACGATGTACACGTTGTTCAATAAGAACTCCGCCAAGTGTCTATATTCTTTATCAACATCTACAATGTCCAAGGCATAGATGGCATTGTTAACGCTTTTCTTAGGCTCAGGTTTGAACGATTCGAATTTGTTCAGAATAAAGAAGTTCGCTTTTCCTTTTGCTGCATCGCTCAATAAGTTTACTGCCTGGTAAGCATGACTTTCCTGCTCTACAATATAGTAGTTCATGAAAGACTCCAGGTAGTTTTCGATCGATAGCCTGTATTTCTCGTCGCATGTAATCACGTCCGATAGCAGGGGAGCGTTCTTACCCCAGCTTGCATTCTTCTTCAAGAATTTAATCGCTTCAGGAAAACCTTCCAGGTTTTCCACCATGGATTTGGTTAAACTAAATTCGTTTTGCTTCGCATCCAATGAACGGTTGAATTGTGTCAGCAATTCTTTGCTGGAATCAATTTCTTTTTCCAATTCAGAAATGCGTGTCTGAATTTTATTTTCTTCAACCTCAATTTTAGCTAAGACTTCCGCTTTCTCTACCAAACGGGCGTTCACCTCGTTGATCTTGGTTTCGAAATCCTGCATGCTTGCTTCTTGTTGATTAGAATCAGAAGCGGTTTTCTCCAACTCTTGTTTGAGTGTGCTGAGTTGGATTTGATTGATTTCAATCGTTTTATTCAGGTTGAAAACTTCTTCCTGCTTGCGCTTGAATTGGTTGTTGATGACCGTCGCTTCTTCCTGCAATTGTTGGTACTGAGACTTCTGGTCTTCGTACTCTTGTTTCAATTGTTGTACACGAGCTTCTGTTTCGGCTAATATTTTCTCAGAACTTTGTTTTTCGCGAGTGATAGAGTCAATAGCAAAACCAGCTCTGTTGTTGTGCTCCTGGTCTTGCTCTAGTTCATGGTTTAATTTTTCACTGCTACGGTTCAAGTAAGTCAATCGTTCATTTTTGATTGTTTTCTCACTTTCGTATTTTCTGATTTTATCGACGTGTTCGTTGAGCGCCTTCTGTCTGCTGGCTAATACTTTTTCCTGATCTACTTGTTGCAGTTTTGTGCTTTCGATCGAGCTTTCTTTTTCATTGATGCCCGCACTCAACTGCATTTTTAAATCAGTCTTTTGTTCTACTTCTGATTGCAGATTCAGCAAGTCTTCGCGTTGTGTAGATACACTGACTTTAGCCAGGTCAAGACTAATCTGTTTGTATTCGTCTTTCGCCTGGAAATATTTTTCTGTTTGCTTCGCCTGCTTTTCAAGGCTCCGCATGTTCTTGTTGATTTCAAATAGCAAATCTTCTACACGCTCCAAGTCTTTGTCTGTATCAGAAAGTTTATTCAAGCTTTCTTTCTTACGCACTTTATATTTGGAGATACCAGCTGCTTCTTCAAACAATTCACGACGGGAGTTATTCTTATCGTTCAGAATGTCTTCCACCATTTTCAATTCGATGATGGCATAGCTATCAGAGCCAATACCTGTATCCAAAAAAAGATTGGTGATGTCCTTGAGACGGCAAGTCACATTATTCAAAAGGTATTCACTTTCACCCGATCTGTAGTAGCGACGTGAGATCGTAACTTGAGAATATTCAGTAGGAAGGATATTCTTGGTGTTATTAAATGTCAAAGAAACTTCTGCCATTTGAGACGGCTTACGGTTACGCGTTCCGTTGAAGATTACATTTTCCATTTTATCCGAACGCAGGGCACGAGTTTTTTGCTCTCCCAATACCCAACGTATAGCATCTACAACGTTTGATTTTCCACAACCATTGGGTCCTACAATACCGGTAATTCCTGCGTCAAAGTTAATTAATACCTTGTCTCCAAAACTCTTAAACCCTTTGATTTCTAATTTGCTTAATTGCATAATCTCCCTTTCAAATAATGACCAGACGAAGCTGGATTTCCTAACTTCATCCTTCTACAAGACTATAAAGATAGGAGGTATGTGAGTTATTCACAGTTTAGCCAAGGCTAACTTTTCAACGAACTATCAACAGTTGGGTTTGGCTATTTTTCCTTATATTGGTTCAAAATCTGACACATGGAATATCTAAAATTTGTCTTTTACGCCGTCCTTTTCGTGATATACATTGTCTCTCAGGTGCGTAAGATGAAGAAGAAAGCGGAGGGGGAAAAGGCATTGCAACCTCAACCGGTAAAACCGTATGTGACGAAAGCTGCTGCTCCGGTTTCTAAAAAGGTATTTGATTACAAAGGAAAGAGAGAAATGAAAACCCGGGAGAGAAAACCACTTTTCTCTCAGCAGGAAATAGAACATAAATCCATTACTTATAAGCCGGTAGCAGACGAAGAGTTGATTGCAGAAGCTCTTTTGCAAGATCGTAAAATAGAAGAAAAGGCATTAAAAGAAGAGCGTAAACCTTTAGCTGAAGAACAATTGAAACCCTATACCACCGATCATTCTAAAGGAAAAATGAACCTGGATTGGTTAAAAGACAAAGCCAATTTGAAAAGGACATTTATTGCAGCAGAGATTTTTCAAAGAAAATATTAGTAGACAGAATCAGCTAACATAAAAAGGCCCGTTCGTTGGAACGGGCCTTTTTATGTTACAAGTATATCCTGTCTTAAAACACATCCACCACTCTATACATTCTGTCGAGAAACATAAATTGTGCTCCTTTTTTCTTACTTGCTAATATCTGAAATAGGGGAGATAACGTCGAAACAGTAATGAAGGATAATTCATTCATTTTTATTTCTCCTAAGCCACTACTGATGAAGTAGTTTTGGTAGTCTGTGAAAATGACAGAGCCAAATTTAACCCATTCATGTTCCTGTACAACGATACGATTTAATAAGGCCAAGGTATTGACACCTTCATGCACCTGGCGCGCATACATGTCACGAGTAGCTTGCATGTTTTCTCTGAAAGAGTCTGATTGATCTTCCGCATTGCCCTTTTCCTGATTGGCACTGTCCTGCGCATCTTCCATGGCCTTTTTAGACCTGGTAACATTGTTTTTTTGTATTTCAATACACTTGTTAAGGAGTGCTCTTTTTAATTTTAGCTTATCGTCTTTAGAAATCAATAATTCCTGGTTCTTCTTAGGAGCAGGCATATCAAAAGAAACCTCATTGCTAGGAACAGGTCTCAAAGGAACCTTCTTTCTCGGAAGATCCTTCATAGGTCTGGTTGGTCTGGCTGGCTCCGCTTTTTTTGTGGGTTCTTTAGCTGGCTTAGGTTCTTTGGCGGCTTTCGGCTCTTTTTTAGGAGCTTCTTTTACCACTGCGGCTTTAGCTGCTTTGCCAATAAGGGGTGCTTTTTTGTTTTCAATAACCGGTTTAGATACTACAGTCGTTTTTGCAACTACGGGCTTGCTAACTGTTTTCTTAGCTACCACTTTTGCTTTAGTAGCTACTTTTGATTTGGCAACTGGTTTAGAAACAGGTTTAACTGTTTTTTTAGCCGCAGGTTTAGCTTTGGGCGATATCTTTGCTTTCGCTTGCGGTTTCGCCGTAACTTTTGCTTTTGCCTTAGGAGCAATTTTAGATTTCGGAGCAGCTTTCGCTGATTTTTTTGCAGCAGGCTTAGCAGCAACTTTTTTTGTTTTTACTGGCTTTCCTTTCGTAGCTGGACTTTTTTTTGTCGCTGAAGCCTTTTTTGCTGGAGCAGACTTAGTTTTTTTTACTATTTTGGCCATTTTTTTAAAAAATTTCCTTGTTTACAATCAATCCCCCGTTTTCTTCTTTTACAAGAGTAAAAGGGTCATTTTCAATGACAAAAAAACCATCCAAATCTAGGTAATTTATTCTATTACTCAAATTAATAGCGGAGAATATTCCTAAAGTGGTCTCAATCATACATCCAATCATAGTTGATAGGTCGTATTTTCGGGCTTCTTTTAAAATGGCTAGTCCGTTATAATATCCACCGGCTTTCATCATTTTCATATTGACCCCATTACACTGCTCTGCTAATAAATCAAAGTTAGGATTGTCGGTGATAGATTCATCAAGGATAATGGGAATTGGGGATATCTTTTTGAGTTTTCTGTATTCGATAACGCTTTTTTCTGGTAAGGGCTGTTCCATAAATTCTATGCGATCGGTGGAAACTGTTTCGAAAAAATGCATGACTTCAATTTCATTCGTCCACGTTTCATTCCCATCTATTCTTAAAGGACCGGAATAATGTTTCAAGGTTTCTACTACCAGGTCGACCGCTGTTTCTTTATTTACTTTGATTTTCAGACTTTTAAATCGTGTGAGGTCATGTTGCGCAATAAAATCTCCTATTTGTTTCGGCGGCATGATGGGTAAGGTATAAGAAGTATAGATTTGTGCATCAGGAGCTTCTATTCCTAATAAGTTGAATACCGGCATGTGGTGTTGATGACAGTATAAGTGTACATAAGCTGTTTCCAATCCATTTTTTAATGCATTGGCAATGGGCAGACTATGTAGAAAAGAAGAAAATTCAATAGGCAATAGATGACTGTTTCGAAGCAGCATCGGTCTGATCTCTGAAAACTGTTTGTGAAGCAGTGCTGCCGACTCGCCATATCGGACGTTCGGAGCAACTTCTCCTTGCCCTATAGAATCATCTGAACTTATGGTAATCAGTAGGTTATGTTTAGAAGAACTGCTATTGCGTGCAATTTTCCATTCATACAATAGTTTGAGATGCAGGTCAGTGATTTCCCAAGTAATCATGGCAGAATTTTTACTCGAATTAACATCTTTTATTTAGTTTTTTATTAGTTTTGTACAAATGAAAATGGGGAAAATTTTATTATCAATCACGTGTTGTTTAGTTCTATTCAACACAGCTATGGGGCAGGATGTTCAACTTTCACAGTATTACAACGCTCCTCTTTATCTTAATCCAGGATTTGCCGGCACGGGTGACAACACCAGGGTCGGTCTAAACTACCGTACGCAATGGCGTGGAATAGATAAACCGTTTAATACGGTTAGTTTATGGGCTGACCATAATATAGAATCCTATAATAGCGGGATCGGCTTATTGTATTTCCGAGATGTACAAGGCAATAGCCGATTAACTACCAATGAAATAAGTTTACAGTATTCTTATTCTATTAATGTCAACGATGAATGGGTTATCAAACCTGGTATTCAGGTTGGTATGGTATCGCGCGATGCGAATTATTCTTCAATGATTTTTGCTGATCAATTAACTTCTGCTGGAAGTACGAATGGAGCTAGTGCTGATCCATTGGCTGGTACTACGAAAGCCAGAACATACGGAGACATCTCTGCTGGTGGAATAGCCTTTAATAAAAATATCTGGTTCGGACTTTCTTTTCACCACCTCAATAGACCCAATCAAGCTTTTGCACAAGGAGATTATGTCCCCTTACCTGTGAAGTTTTCCGCGCAAGGCGGCTATAAGTTTTATATCTCAGGTGGAGGAAAATCTAAATATAAAAACTACAAGAATTCAGATCCTGAATTTAGCGTAACACCTACTTTCTTGTACAAGCAACAAGGTGTCTATAGTCAATTGGATTTGGGCGCCTACGTAACCTATGAACCATTGATGGTAGGATTATGGTACCGTGGTATTCCTGTTTCCAAACACGGTACAGGATTGGCCGGCAGTGAGGCCATTGTCTTTATGATAGGAGGATATTACCAGGGTTTTACCTTAGGGTATAGTTATGATTATACCTTATCAAAATTGAAAGCGGGAAGTGTACATGAATTATCCTTGATCTACGAGTTCAAGTCCATCAAGTACAAGGCTAAAAGAGGGAGAAGCGCTCCTTGCCCTAAATTCAATAGAAGATATCAATAACCTCGGAAAAAAAAGAGCGAATTTTCGCTCTTTTTTTTTATACCCTCTATTTATTGTTTCCTTCCCTAAAAATCGCTTTTTTTAAGTTGAATCTTACTGTTCATGAAGGGAAAGTACCTTTTGTTCTTCGTTGTTTTGCTTCTTACTCTTGTCGTGCATACGAATGCCCGCGCTCAGGATATTGTCGATTTAAAGCAACAGTATGAAAAAGGAATCACGTTGTACAACGAAGAAAAATATGCTGAAGCAATCGCTCAGCTCGAAGATGTATTGCCGGAAGTAGAAAAAGTATATACTGATACTGCATCTTATATCAATCTGATCAATACACTCGCCGATGCTCAGTTGCAAAACAAAGCAACACAGAAAGCTAAATTTTATTTTCATAAAGCCTGGGCGGCATATCAGAAAAACAGAACAGTGAAGTACCTGGAATCAGGGATTTTTTCTGCCGTGTCTTTAGGAAATATTTACCAGTCAGAGAACAAAATAGATTCCGTCTTCTATTTTTATCAGCAGGCCATTAAAGAATGGGATCATTGCAAAGGCGACTGGGATAATACTTACCTTGATTTATACAGCAGCATGGTAGACGCTTATCCATTTGCTTATAAAGAGAAGCAGGTCGATAGCTTATACCAGAATTACAGCAAACGCATTGAAAAGGTAAAAGGAAAGTCTTCGGTGGCTTATGCGGAAACACAAATCAAATTGGCAGATCGGTACATGAAACGGGAACAGTTTGATCAAGCTGCTCCTCTATATGCAGAAGGCCTGAAAGTATTGAATGATTCGGCTTTAACAACTACTCCCATTTATCTGGAAGCAAAATACAATGAAGGCCGAATTTGTTTTAAGAAAAACAATTATACAGAAGCGGAATCATCTTTTAAGCAATCCTGGCAAAATACCACTTTAACATCCGATGAATCCAGGGTTCATGCATACTCAGCCCTGCGTTTGGGAGATATAGCAAAGCATTATAAGCATTATAATGAGGCTTTGTTATACCTGCTCCCTTTATTGAATTATTCCAGTGCTATGGATGATTTCAACATTAGTCTTTTTGCTTTGCTTGCCAATATTTATTTAGAGCAAGGGGAATGGATGCAGTCCGAAGATTATTACAACAAGGCTTTAGCGCTAAATGATAAGAAGCCTTCTCCGAAGATTAGACTGCAACTGTTGTCGGGATTGATTAACCTATACGAAAGCGAAGGTAAAACAGAAAAGTCGGCGCTTTTACTCAGTGAAGCGTCTGCTTTAGCCGAAAAGAATTTCGGTAATCAATCCGAAGAGTATGCGCATCTGCTGGCACTGCATGCGGCTCAGCAAAAGTTGATGGCGCAGTGGACGGCGGCAGAAGAAAGTTATAAAAAGGCCATCAGCATTTTAGAGGCGAAAGCAAAGGACCGCATGGAAGAGTGGATCTTCCTTTACAATAACTTGGCGGAAGTGTATCAGTTGTTAGGAAGAGAACAAGAAGCCGAACAGTTTTACAACAAAGCATCCACCATGGCAGCCTCTGCCTGGGGAAGCAACTCTATCGATTATGCCTACACGTTAACGAACCTGGCTTCACTGCAGGAGAAAAAAGGGAAGTACGAGGAGGCGCTTGGCAATTACAACAAAGCATTAAGCATTTTTGAAAAGGTAGTTGGCAAAAACAATGTAGACTATTTCTCTGTGATGAATAACATCGCGTATGTCTATGTAAGAAAAGGCAATTTGCCGGAAGCGGAAACGCGATTAACCACTTTACTTCCTGCTGCTGAAAAAGCATTGGGTAAAGAACATGTATTGGTCACCACGATGTTGAACAATCAAGGTTTGATCAGAGAGAAGCAGGAACGATATAAAGAAGCTTCCGATTTCTATTTTCAATCGTTAACAAGAAGAAGCAAAGCACACGGCGCACAGCATCCATTAGTGACCGATGTGTATTGCAACCTTGCGCGTTCGTTGGCAGCACAAAAGAATTACAAAGCGGCAGATACGTGTTGGTTTAATGCCTTAGAAAATTTCAGAGCGGAAATCAATTTGTATTTCCCGGTGATGAGTGAAAAAGAAAAATCCGCTTTTTACTATACGATACAAGATCGCTTCGAACAGTTCAATTCTTACGCGGTTAACCATACGACTCGTTCTCCAAAAATGCTGGAGTATATTTTCAAATACCAAACACTCACCAAATCATTATTGTTTAGGTCTGGCAAGAAAATGCATGACTTACTGAAGAGTAACAGTAATCCTTCTATACAGAAGGCTTGGAAGGAATGGGAAATGCAGCGTGAATTATTGGCCACATTGTACACTACTGGAAAACTAAGCAAAGAAAAACAAGACAGTTTGGAACGTCAGATCGAAACGTCTGAAAAAGAACTGTCAAAGTATATACAAATGACCAATAATTCTTTCAAACTGGAAATGTACGATTGGAAAGATGTTCAAGCTAAACTGGGCGAAGGTGAAGTATGGATAGAAGTAGTACGTTTCAGAAAATACAAACCGGAGAAAGGTGGGACTTACATCAAATACAAGTTTATCGATGATCAGATCGAAAGAGATTCCGTGTATTATGCTTTTATCATCATCGATAAGGAAAATACAGTTCCGCAAATAGTGTTGGTAAAGAATGGAACAGAGTTAGAGAATAGGTACATCAAATATTATTACAACGCTACTATTTACAAATTAGAGGACGAACATACCTTCAAGCAATTTTGGTCCTCCGTGCATCATGTGGTGAAAGAAAATAAGAGAGTTTACCTCTCCTCTGACGGCGTATACCATTTGCTCAATGTAGCAACGATAAAAGATGAGAGCGGAAAGTACATACTCGATCAGTATGACATCTACAGTTATACTGGTGCTTCAGATTTAATAGAGTATAAAGCACCTGCTGCAGATAATAAAAAAGTACGATTGATTGGGAGTCCTGAATTTACAGAAGTGAAAATCGGGATGGTAGCGAGTATCCCCATGGCTCTTCCCGGTACGTTGTTGGAAGTGCAGTTGATCAATGATTTGTTCAAGCAACAAAACTGGAAGGTGACACTAAGCTCTGGTTTTAACGCGAATGAAAAAGCATTAAAGGAAATAGAATCACCGTATGTATTGCACGTTGCCACGCACGGGTTTTTTCTGGAAGACATAGAAGCCTCTAAAGAACAAGCTTCACAATCGGAAAATCCATTGATGAGATCCGGGTTGATCCTGGCGAAAAATACGGACCGATCTGATTTGTTTTCGGATGGCGTATTGAGTGCTTACGAAGCGATGAACTTACCATTAGCTGGTACAAGACTTGTTGTCTTGTCTGCCTGTCAGACAGGTCAGGGTAAAGTGAAGAACGGTGAAGGAGTCTATGGCTTGCAGCGTTCTTTAAGATCGTCAGGTGCGGCCTCGATTGTATTGAGTTTATGGAAAGTAGACGACAAGGTAACGCAAGAATTGATGGTGCAGTTTTATAAGCTCTGGTTAAACAAGCCTGAAGCTGACATGAAACAAGCCTTCTTTGAAGCACAACGACTCATGAAAGAAAAATACCCGCAACCTTATTATTGGGGAGCTTTCACATGGGTAGGAAATTAATAATGGTTAGTATTTAGTTGTTAGACGTTAGTAACTAAGCAGACTACTACTACTACTACTACTACTACTACTATTTAAAATATAATTAAATACAACTAACAACTATACATTCGTGAAGAACATTCTCTTTTTATTTTGTTTACTCTCATCGATGGAGTTACTCGCTCAAGACAAGATCTTCCTGAAGTCGGGAGATACATTGAGTGTTATCATCTCAGAGCACGATAAGAAATCTGTGAATTATACATCGTATGATGATCCAGAGTTTAATACGCAGACGCTTTCAACCGATCAGATCACAAAGATTCAATTGAGCAACGGGAAGGTGATTCATTTTAAAAAGTCTTCGAAATATCCAGGATCCTATGTTGGAATTTATTTAGGGGAGGCAGTTCCAGTGGGCGATTTTGCTCACGCGGAAGCTAATGATGAACGAAGCGGCTTCGCAGAATCCAAAGCGTTTTTGAGTTTTGAAGGACGTATGCGTGTCTTTCGCATTATCGGTGCTCAGGCTGATGTCAGTGTAGGAGCTTTTGGTGTTGACAGCGGTCCTTATTTTGAGTATGAGAATAAAATAGATACGGCAGGTAATATAAAAAGTGTAAGCGGGAAGTTAAGTGATTACCAATACGGTACTTTTTCTATTGGTCCTGATTTAGGATTTAATCTGGGAAGAAAGTTTAAAGTGTTTTTACCTATTCAGCTTTCCTTTATTAGCATTGGCACGAAAGGAGATGATGAGATTACGTATACAGATATAAATAATATAACGACTACTATTAACAGGTCTTCCAGAGGTGTGGGTTCCGGCCTTGCTATTGGCGTGAAGCTGGATTATATGATGGGGAAACATTTGGCTTTGGGAGTTTCTGCGAAGGCACAAGATTACGAAGTAGTAATGAAGGTTCAGGAGCGTTATTCCAATGGAACGAATATCGATTACCAATGGAACCAAAGTGTGCTTTTCTTTTACGCGGGATTAAATCTTCATTATCACTTTTAATAGACGACGATATGAAAAAGATATACAATAACTTTCTAAATAGAAGAAATACCGTATTGGCTTGTACGCTATTATTCGTGATTTTATTTAGTGGATGCAAAAAAAACAATGACGAAGTAGATTCCAGTTTAATAGAGTCTAAACTCATTACAGGAACTGGTGAACATTGGGTAGTAGCCTTTAAACTGAGTAACGATATCTGTGGCAGTAATAAGTCTGTAATATTGGTACTAGATAGCAATCATCATTTCACCTATACAAATAGCACTTGTTCTTCTTTTACGGGATCATGGAATGCTGATTATGCGAATAATCGGAGCGGGCAGTTTTTAAATTTAAATTTTACTTACCTCTACAACTCCAAGAACTATCAGGAATCAATTGCTCTGAAATACAGTTCTGAACAAGATATATTTTATTCATTTGACAAGAACGATTTTACTTTAACACCATTTAATAGGAGGATAACGACAGCTCCATAAGCTGGGTTTAACATCATTACGATATAGCTATGCATAAATTATTTATACTATTCAGCTTCTTTCTTGGCTGGTCCATTCAGAGCCTTGCACAAAGCGATGTGTCTGTGCTTAATTCTAGTGCCGTAGAATATGCACCCATAGTTAGCAATGACGGCAAGCACCTTGTTTTTCAATCCAATAGAGACAAAGGTTTTAAATTGTATGAAAGTGAAAAGCAAGGCAATGTCTGGTTAGAAGCCAAAGCCATAGAGGCCATCAACAGCTATACCGGGAGAGCGTTGACGATTATAGGTAGTCCTTATTTTTCTGCCGATGGGAATACCTTGTATTATGCAGGCATTTTTAACGATACGTACGGTGATCTGGATTTATATTATTCTAGAAGAAAAAATAACAACTGGTCTAAACCGGAACATATTTCTGGTTCCATCAATACCAAACTTCCTGAAACGGCTCCATCTGTCAACCCAACAGAAGATACGTTGTTTTTCATTCGCAAAGGAACAAACGAAGCGACGCCCACTTGTGGCAAAGTATATTATAGCGTAAAGAAAGAAGACAAATGGAGTGGCGCCCTTCTTTTGCCGGCTACTCAAGCCGACTGCTATGCACGCTATCAACAAACCTATGCCAATGGTTATTATTGGGCAGATGCAAATACAATACAGCAATTGGTCCGAACAGAAGGCAACAGTGTGCGTAAACAAGAATCATGGAGTAATTACATGAATACCATGAAGTCTAACCATAAGACTAGTTGGATTACACCGAAGGAAGATGAACTCATTTATGTTTACAATGGCGATCTGTTGACAGCACCCTTAGCATACAATACCCATATTAAAGGAACAAGCTTTGTAGGGAAGGTGAAAGATGCAGAGAAGGGGATTGTCTTAGCGCAAGCAAAATTCATAGCGAGTGATTCTTCTCAAACAGAAATAAAAACGGTGTTATTGGCGGAAGACGGTTCTTATAAATTATACATTCCAGCCGGATACAGTTTTAAAGCAATCATTACCGCAGAAAAATATGATACGCTGATTAAAGAATATCGAGTAGCCAAAGGAGAATGGTTTACCATACAAAATGAGGACATCAATTTGCAACATCGCAAAAAGAAAATGGTGTTCGATGTATCTGATAAAGACAATGGTAAAAACTTAAAGGTGAAAGTAAAGATCACCAATAAAAATACTGGTGAAGAGATTTTATTGGACGAAAGCAATCAGCAAGATGGCCGCTATACGGTGCATTTGAGAGAAGGAGATGAATATTCTGTTGAGGTAAATAATGTAGAAGGTTATAATTTCATCAAAAAAGACCTGTCTGCAGATGCTACCGTAGATTTTTCTATACCGGTGAGCAAGATTAAATCAGGTACTTCGCTAGAGGTTGAAGATATTTATTTTGGTTACAACAGTAATCAATTGAGTGAAAATTCTTACAAAGAATTGGATAAGCTTGTACAATGGATGAAAACCAATAAAAAAGTAATGGTTCAAATTGAAGCTCATACAGATGATGTAGGCTCTGAAGAGTTCAATCAATTACTATCTGATAAAAGAGCGAAAGAAATTGTTTCTTACCTTGTGAAAAAAGGTATAAAGGCTTCACGCATGAAAGCGAAAGGATTTGGAGAGGTAAAACCTAGAGCAGTAGGAGAAACGGAAGAAGTCAGAGCGCAGAACAGAAGAGTGGAATTGCATATTTTAGATATCAAGTAATTTAAATCATATTCAGTTATAAATTTTTAATAACGAAACGTGAATTTTTTAAAATCATATATAATAAGCTTTTTTATACTGGGTAGTTTTTTAAGCACCATGAATGCGAATGGGCAAACAAAAAAGAAACGTTATCAACCGGATAGGAAATACATAGAGTCTTATCCGAGTTATTTGTCGATCGGTGTTTTTACAATTGCGCCAACCATTAATTTAAAACTCAACTCAGAACTTAAAGAAGCATCAGATAAAAAAGTCAATTCTGATTTCAAAGCAAATATTTCCAACATCCTTGGGTTTACTTTAGGTTATCGGGGAATCAACGTCGCCGTAGGTTTTAAAGTCGGTTCTAAAGATCAGAAGAACGAGGAGTATGCGAAAAGCAGGTACAACAGTATAATTGTTCGTTTAAGGCATCCTGTCTATTACTTGTTGCTTCGTTACTCCAGTGTAAAAGGCTTCACAGATTTAAACATCGCAAATCATAATCCAAAAGATACCCTTTCTAAATATTTGCGTCGTGGTGACATTAGCATTACCGATTACCAGTTTGAAGGAATATATAATTTCAGTTGGAGAAAATACTCTTATACCGCTCCTCTTACATTTTTGCAACGACAAATTAAAAGTCATGTCGGTATTTTATTGAAATCAGGTTTGTCTTATAATGAATTGTCTGCGGATTCCGCTATTGCCAGCGTAAGACAGCGGCCTTACTACGAAAAGTTTAGTGATGTGCGCAAGTTGAGTGGTCTATCTATCAAAGCAGCGGTTGGTTTTGGCGGAAATTTGGTTTTTTTTAAACGCATGTATTTGTCTGCCGCTGTTTTTGTTGCCTATGATTTATACTTGTACAAGTACACGCGTTTCAGTGATGGCTCCTCTAAGAATGGACAAAGCTTCGTAGTTGTTTTCGACGGGCGTGCAAGTTTGGGTTATCAATCAGAAAGATTTTACATAGGACTTCGATACGAAGGCGATAGCCGAGGTGCAAAAATAGATCATGTACGTTTGACTACTCAGTACAGCTATATCGGATTCGAAGTAGGGTACCGTTTTAAAGCACCTGTTTTTTTGAAGAAGGGCTTTGATAAAGTGTTTGGAGTAAAAAAATAGATTTATAGAGTCCTGTGCTATTATGTTTACTGATATTTAAAAACTATCTGAAATGAAAATTACGCAAATACTCTTATTGATTTTTATATCAAGTGTAGCTTTGGGGCAAACCTTCTCAGAAGAAATTGATAATATTTATAATTTCCAGCCGAGTAAATTAACAGACAAAGAACAGGAACTTAAAATGCCTTCACTGGATATTTTTTGGAGTAAGGTTGGTGGTGACACGATCCATTACTTGAATCAATTAAGAGCTGAGTTGAGAAATACAGGACACAACCCTTTTTTTTATTACGACGGTAGCGGCTTGCTTTTATCATTGACAAATAGTAAGGCAGATAAAGAGCTAGCTATCGAAGCCATTGCCAAATGTGACCTTGATGATATTAGTCAAAGAGTTTATGTGAGAACTTTGAATCATTTGGCAAAGGAAGGATTTGATGTAACCAAACCCGCGATTAAAATTTTGTATGCTGAGAAATATTCATTTTTCATTCCTCAGCATGCTATGGTATTTAATCAAGGATATTGTTTAACCTACATGCTGGTACCTCAGCAGAATAAATTCTATATAGATACACTGATAGCAATTTTTAAAGACCTCGATACAAATGCACAAAAATCTGTCATCACAACATTGTGGTTCGCTTGCGATTGTAAAAGTGATGATTTTATGGAGACGATTTCGATGGATAAAAATTTACCAATTATAGTAAGTGATTATGCTAAAAGAATGATAGGATATACCCAGCTTAGCAATGATCAAAAGGCATATCTTAATATAATAGATAAAGCTCAGCTCCAAGAATTAAGGAAAAGTGCCTTGTCAAGATTCAGTGATGAAGCAATTGATGAATTAGATATGACAACAAGAATATTGAGAAAACAAAACAAGTGTCATTAGCAGAGACAGCACTATTTTTTTGACAAATCAACCCTAATAGTAGTAAGAAGTGTTTTTTCATGGTTGTGTAATAAAATCCCCATAATGAGGTTTTTTGTGTAAAAAATGCAACAATAATCATGTTGCAACGTATTAGCTAAAGGGTGTGGTAAATTAATATGCAACACTTATTTTACGCATGCTACAGCACGAATGTTTCTTTTATTGTTATGAAAGAATATGTATTCAAAATAGCATTTTTCAATACCCTGGCAATATCGCTGATAATTGCCTCCGATGGGTTTTCACAAAAAATCAAACAAACCACCTTTTCTTACGATAACCAAGTCCCTGTTGCTGATCAAAAAGCTTTGCAGGATAAATATTGGTTTTACCGTCACCGCCTCCAAACCGAATTTCTGAAGGAAGGTACGGCTCCAATAGGACAGCCATCAGGTTACGGAATCCCTGCTTGTCATGCTTATAGAGATAAGCAAGACATGTTGCATTTCGGTGACGGAACAAGTTTTTTGGGTAATTACATTGGTGTATTAGCTACCGAATATTTATTGATGAGCAAAAGCGCTGCTTCCTCCGAACAATTAGAGGCGATCAAAAGAGAGCTTTACAATGCCATGAAGGCTTATGAACGATTGGATTATAATGCCGAGATCATCGTTCCACCCAGAAAGGATACAAACCATGCCGTATTGAATGGTTTCTTTTTGAGGGATGATATAGATATAAATACCTATTTATCAGATTTCAAAACACCCTATGATCCAGCTGGTGAGATAAAAACGATTGTATCTGATTATATGTCTGCTAAAGATGCGGATCCTTGTACCTCAGATGCCTTACGTTTTCCTACGGTCGATCAGATTTCTAATTTAATGGTGGGTTTTGCACTGGTAGTGAAATGCATGGGAAATGAAAGTTACCAGGCATCAATCGAATTGTATCCATTCAAGGAAAAAGCAAAGGCCTATACTCATACCATCATGACTTACATGAAGGAGGTCAATTACCTGATCGTACACCCAACAGAAGGTTGTCCCGTGCGCTACAATGAAGGTGGTTATTTATTGGCTTATGGATTGGCGCATGCCGCACAGGCCATTGTTGAAGAGCGATTTGGCGAAGATCCCATGATTAAAATTGGCTTCGATAAAAATAATTTTACAAACTACGAGTCGTCCAATACATTTTTATCTTCCGCCGTTTGGCAGAATAATATCAATTATCCTCAGGGAAGAGATTATTTCAAACAGAATTTTGAAGCACTGGATGGGGAGAGGAGCGGACTCATGCGTTTTACAGATGCGGTGATTGGTTCAGGCGGGCTTTATGGCTATACCGATGCGCACGATTACAATAACGCTATCGTTGCTCAGACGGCTGCCATTGCCAATGTCCTTCGTATAGGAGTTATTCCTTATACACAGAAAGTAAAGATCTGGGGCAAAACGATTCCGCTGACTTGTTACGATGGGAATATTCCTCAATATTTGATTGGAGCATTGGGTTCTTATACCCATCGCTTTCCTTTTCTTAAAGCGATCGCTCAAATCACTACGGCTGTTCCTATTCTTAGTGTGCCTTGTGATGGTTGCTTACCGGAGCTTTCTATAAATACTACTTCAGTCGCATTGAGTGCTTATGGCGACATGGCTGATATTCAATATTTTGCTACACTGCATCAGTTTCTGCATGGCAGCGGTATTTATAATTACGACCATGATTTTTTATTGATGTTATTGAAGGAAGCCCCTGTTTCTGGACCTCATTATAAGCCTTACCGAGATCCCAATAATCCTCCGCCAGATAAAGATTGGAATGTAAGAAGTACAAGTGAAGGTTCACCTTGGTGGAGACAAGATAATCGCTGGGAAAAATCATCGAGAAAGCATGCCCCGGATCATGGCGCTTGGAACGGTTTGGACTACATGATTGCTTACAACATGTTTATGCTTGTGAATGAGCACCATTACGATCTACCAGCCATTACGATGGAAGAATACCAGGACGTTTATATTCATAAAACAGCCACTCCTGCATTTGCTTTTCAAGTTCAACCCATTGTTCATGCGGTTAAAGAATGGCGCCCGGCCTATAGGAGAGTAAAACTGAAATACTCCTTGGCATTATTTTGGCATCCTATTTTGTAAACTAAGAGTCTAAAATTGACTTTCTGAGTCGATTCTTTTTTAATTATAAATGATTCAATTGTCTATTGTAAAAGAAGGGTAATGCTCTATCAAAAGATCTATTGAAAAACCTATATGTTTCCCTATAAATTATGAATGTTCCCATTCGTTGTTTGATTGCCGAAGATGATGTTGATGACCAGGAGATTTTTTCTATTGCTGTCAGTGAATTAGAAGGCCAATACGATTGCACTTATACACTCAATGGTATAGAAGCATTGGAGCGATTAACTCATGACTCATTACTTCCTCATTATATTTTTCTGGATTTGAATATGCCCCGCATGAATGGTATTCAATGCCTGGCAGAAATTAAAAAACAGGATCGATTGTCTCAGACTCCTGTAGTCATTTATTCCACATCTTCCGGTCAAAGTTTCATTGATGATGCACTGCGTCACGGTGCTGCCACTTTCATTACTAAGCCTTCCCGGATCAGTGATTTAGTCACCATTTTAAATGAGTTTTTTATTACTCAAATCAATAACAAATAATTCTAGTCTTAGAAGACATACACGTTATACAAGCACATGATTTTAATAGTCGACGATAGACCAGAAAATATTTTTTCTCTCAAAACTTTATTAGAACTACACGGGTTCAGAACAGATACGGCAGAGTCTGGAGAAGAAGCATTGAAGAAAGTATTGAATCAATCGTATGCATTGATTATTCTAGACGTGCAAATGCCAGTAATGGACGGCTTTGAAGTAGCGGATGCGATATTAGGCTTTAGCAAGGCCAAAGACACGCCCATTATTTTCCTTTCTGCAGCCAATATTGAAAAACATTTTATCACGCAAGGCTACACTTCTGGTGGAATGGATTATGTTACAAAACCTGTAGATCCTGATATTTTATTATTTAAAGTAAAAACTTTTCATAAGCTTTCGGAGCAAAGACGTGAATTGATCATGGTTCAAAGCTCATTGAGAAGCGAAATAGAAAATCGTAAAAAAACACAGCAAGAATTAGACAGCCGTATCGAAGAATTACATTCTGTGCTGGAGTCTTTGCCACAAATAGCCTTTACCATTGCAACGGACGGAGAAGTTGAATATGTGAATGAGTTATGGTATAAATATTCCGATAAACTTTCTGTTTTTCCTGTAACACATCCTGATGACAGTTCTTCTACTTCAGAATGGCAGACACACTTCAAGCAAGGTTTAGAGTTTATTCGCGAAGTAAGAATAAAAGAATTAGCAACAGCTCAGTACCTTTATTATTTATTGAGAATTATTCCGATAAAGCAAAATGATCAAATCATGAAATGGGTCGGTACTTATACCGATATACACCAGCACAAAGTGGTAAATGAAACATTAGAACAAAAAGTAAAAGAAAGAACGAAAGAGTTAAGTACGAAAAACGTAGAACTGGAAAACAGAAATCACGAATTGCAGCAATTTGCCTGGGTAGCTTCACATGATTTAAAAGAACCCTTAAGGAAAATTCAAACATTTAGTCACTTATTGCGAGACAAACATTTGAAGGATTTACCGGATGCCAAATCCTATTTGGACCGTACCATTAAATCATCGGAACGGATGTCTGATTTGATCAATGCCTTGCTTGATTATTCGCGTCTTTCCGTTTCTTCTTTTTTTGAAAAAACAAATCTGAATACAGTGCTGAATGAAATTCTTTCAGATTTAGAAGTAACCATTACGGAAAAAAATGCTATTGTGAATGCTTCTGAAATGCCTGTTGTTGATGGTGTACACAGCCAGCTGAGACAGGTGTTTCAAAATCTGATCAGTAACTCTTTGAAATTTTCCCGACCGGATGTTTTTCCTCATATTAATATTACTTCAGAACTTATAAGTGAAAAGTCATTTACAAGTCCTGTTTCAGCTTTGGGAGAATATTGCCGCATTGTAGTAAGCGATAACGGTATTGGATTCGATGAGAAATACCTCGATAAAGTATTTACTATTTTTCAACGATTAAATGATCGTCGTTTGTATGAAGGAACAGGAATCGGTTTGGCCATTGCTAAAAAAATCATTGAAAAACACAACGGTATCATTACCGCCAAAAGTAAAGAAAACGAAGGGGCTAGCTTTATTTTAGTCTTTCCTTTACACCAAATAGTTTTAGAACAACATAATGAAATTTAATACGCCCTTGCATAGTATGCCACAAAAAACATCTTCTTTTTCTATTATTCAAAGACTACAGATCGTTTTTTCCATTTCTATTGGACTTTTACTGATCAGTTTGATTGCCTCTGTTTATAGCACTAACGGTTTGATTGACAATTCTAAATTAGTGAATCATACTAACGAGGTATTGCGTCA
>JACMQM010000303.1 GCA_014376985.1 Cytophagaceae bacterium
CCATACGGTATTTATCGACGAGCAAATCTTTCATGTTGCTCAGTAAAACAATTTCGCGTTCGTCAATTACATACTTATTATTACCCAATGGAATTGATTCTAAATTGATTTGATTGAACACTCCCTCCGGAGAAAAATAAATCGTTTTAAGATCTCCAATGATACTTTTTATTGGAACCCAATAATTGTCATAGGACCGTTCGTCTTCGATCGTATACTTCATACAATTACGATAATACTTCAGGTACTTTGATTCCAGATCATTTCCATTGGACATCACCACGGCTTTCGGATTGTCTTTCGTGGCTGCAGTGACTACTAATGCCGCATACTCAACTTTGTCCGTAAATCCTTTTTCAAATTTTCTAAATCGGATCACATCGACTGCTGCTTCATTTTCAGTCAATACTTTGCGAAGTGACTTCCAATCGATCATTTTATTTTCGTAGTTTTCTGCAAATAATTCAGATGATTCACTCAAAAGTTTTTCCAGATTTTCTACTTCTTTTTCCAACGAACTCACCACGTAACCTGACGACTCAATTTGAGTAGGATTCATAGAATACAATTGCGACAGCAACTCTTTTTTACCGATCCAGGATTGATAACGATGAACCAATAAGGTATCACCGCTGTTCAAAATTCTTTGCTTCAGCTTTACAGAAGACGAAAGCAACAATGCCTTTGTCGACATGCTGATATTATAAACATTACCCAGCAGCTCCGGGTTTTGATCCTTCAATGAAAGCGCCATAGAATAATAGAATTCAAAATCCGTTCTCATGACATTCCATGATTTCGTTTTTTCACGTTCACTCAGGGAAGGAAATTGTTCCGCGATAAATGCCAGGTAACTCGTCACGGTTTCGTTAGCGAAAAAGATTGCATTTTTATAATCGCCCAATACATATTGCATCTGCGCGCTTTTACCCAATGCTTTGATGTAATCCGGATGTTTGTTATTGAAGACCACCAGGTACAAATTTTTAGCACTGATGTATTCATTGTTAGCATTCACAAAGTCTTTCTTCGTAAAGTCGATGTTTCCTTTGATATAATAATACGCTGCAATGTGTTGGTTCTGATCTCCAAATTTCTCTATCCATATTTTATAAGCCGCATCAATGGACTTTTCTGCCTTTGTTGTTTCATTTGTTCCCAAATAAAACAAAGACATGTTTTTCAAGACTTCAGCATACAACAAATTATTCTTACCTAAGTTTTGATCAATAACTTCCAGAGACTGTTTGAATAAACTTTCTACCTTAGTGCTTTCTTCTTTATCATAGAATTTAAGCAAAGCCAAATCTTTTAATGTACTGGCTACACTAATGTGTGCTGCACCCAATTGCTTTATTTGTATATCGTAAACCTGCTGTTCCAATTCCAGCGCTCTTTCATAATCTCCCATCGCTTGATATACCAATGCCTGGATATGCAGAGATTCTGAATACCGCAAGGATTTATCTCCAAATACTTTCTTGCTAATGTTCATGGCAGGAACCAACGTTTTTTCAGCATTGCCATAATCACCTACTACATAATATAAATAAGCCAGATAGTTGATCGGTTTGATCAGTGTTCGATTATCCTTTCCGTATCTTTTTTCCTTCGTAGCAATGACAGACTTCAATTTGCCTTCCATCTCTGAATGACGGCCGGTATTGATATAAAGCATTGCTCTTTCTTCAATTGCGATAGCCAGCTTATCCTGGTTACTTGTTTTCTTAGAAATCTTGAGAGACTTATTGAGCATTTTTTCTGCCTGATCGAAATTGCCTAAGATGACATATAATCTGGACATGGTTTCCAAACCGTATACCAATACTCCGTTGTCATTGGAAGAGCCTAATGCATCGATGATCTTCAGGGCCAGGGTTAAATTTGCTTCTGCTTCGGTGTACTTACCCATGTCAATAGAAACATCGCTTTCTTTGATCAGAGCAGAGGCGTACTGTAATGAATTGTTGCTGAAATTAGATGCCGCCTCATGGAGGAGCGCTTTACCTTTTGTGTAAGCCACATCAAATTTGTCTGTGATTTGATACAAAGATATTTCTTCCTCTAAAAAAGTCAGGTAGTCTTTGTGCTTATGATTAATTTCTTTGGCCACTACATTCCATAAACTGTTTTTGTAAATCTCTTCCGCTTTTGTAAAATTATCGGAATGCTCTACATAAAAATTAGCCAGAAATAATTCGTCCATGTGATACAACGGAGCATCATCTCCCAACATGGTTTTCTTAATAAAAGCAGAACCTTCCAGTGACAATTGAGCTTCTTTGTATTTACTCAATTCCAATTGAGCTGTGTACAAATCGGTTAAGATCAATGCGCGCTCTAAATGGTCCTCAGGAAGTATAGTATACTGCTGTAAATACTTATTGATTATTTCTTCGGCTTTTTCCCAGTTGCCCAGGTAGAGATTCTTTCTGGCTGTCAGCATCATGACACGGCCATAGTAATAGTTATCTTTACCGTAATACTTTTTTACTTTCTTTTCCAGCAAACGCTTACGTTTGGAATACTTCGTAACATGTCTGGTATAGCTATAGGACGAAACAAGGTATTCGTTGATTTCCATTGCTTCTCTGCTGTATGATCTGTAGCGACCATACTTGGTTTTCTTAATGCTTTTGTCAGCCTTTATGTAAAAATCGTTGGCTTCATCAAAATCTCCTTTCGATTCATTGTATAAACCTTGCACAAACTGGTTGTTGACAAAAGCAATGTCTTTCTTACCGATGTTATCGCGAATCCATCCTTCATTTTGTTCTGTCATTTCAACAGCTTTTGCATAGTCACCATTTTCAAAGAGAATTTCTGCTTCCAACTCTTTCAATAAAGCATAATTTCTTTTTCGCAACGCTTCTTCCTGTGCGCTCAACTTTACTTTAACTAACTTGTTCTTTTTCTTATCAAAGGCTAAATCAAACTTGGCAATTTTACTTTTTCTAAAATCTATGATTTGCGGTAATATTTTTTGCGCCTTGAGATGAAAGCCTTGATTGAAGTAAACTTCCGCTTCGTGCTCTTTCAACTCAAATACCAGGGTACTATCTGTCAATGCAGATGATTTGGCAGAAGCTGCCTGGATTTTCTGTACATAAAGTTCAGCATGTTTATAATCTCCATAAGAAATAAAGGCATCGATGGCATACAAACCTGTTTTAGCATACGCACTCATATCGGATGCATCGCACGCTGCAAATAATTTCTCCGCTGTAGTGATGTGATATTTATACATATCAAACTTACCTAGGAGTTCCGCACCACGGGCAGCTAAAAATTCAGCAGATGCAATCTGGTATTTGTTGCCACCGATAGATGCTTTTTTTATCAGCTCTAAGTTTTTCTTATAAAAAATTTTGTAATCGCCCTTTTCATAACCCTTCTCTATCTTCGTAAAGAGATTATCGAGGGATTGTTCAGAAAAAGCGGGGCTTAGCGATAAAAAGAATGCGAGTACAAAAAAGATTGTTTTCATGAACTATATGGCTATATAAATAAAACAGTCCGCCTATTGGGGCGAACTGTTAAATTACTAAATTTTATGCTTTCCTTATGCTTTTTTAACGAGGGCTTTGATAATCTTACCAGGAATTCCTACCACCATGGAATAATCCGGAATATCTTGTGTAATGACTGAACCTGCGCCAATTACACACCATTTCCCAATTTTTTTATGAGGAATGATTGTGGCCCCTGCTCCGATATGCGTTCCTTCTCCGATGGAAGCTCCTGCACACAAGGTTACATTAGGAGAAAGATGCACAAAATCTTCTAATGTACACTCGTACTCAATGACAGAAGAGGAATTCAAGATACAATGCTTCCCAATCACAGAAGCCGCATTGACAATCACACCAGGCATAATAACCGAACCTTCGTTAACTTTGGCATAAGAGGAAACGATAGCAGAAGGGTGAATGGCTGTTCCAAACACATGCTTTACTCTGGAGGCTAGTTTCTTACGGACCAGGTTATCACCTACTGTAACAATTACGGGTAATCCGGATTCATAATCGGCCCGATAAATGCCAACTACAGGAGTATTATCTAACTTAATGAGATCGGTATTATCATCAAAAAGTGCATTAACTGTCTTGCCCTTGGCAAGAATACAGTCCCGAACCACCTTAGCATGGCCGCTTGCTCCGTATAGTAACATATTTTATATAGCTAAAAAGTTGAATATTATTCTCTCGATCAAATTACAGGATTATATTTACATTAAATACGGTAATTCACATTTTAGGTTTTTATGGTCGGCTTTCCTAATGCAAAAATTAATCTTGGATTGTATGTCACTTCAAAAAGAAGCGACGGCTACCATGACCTCGTATCTTGTTTTTATCCAGTTGCCTGGGAAGAAGCCTTAGAAATTATTCCCTCTTCCTCCTTCTCTTTTTCCTCCAGTGGAATGAATGTACCTGGTGATTCTGTATCAAATCTGGTAGTGAAAGCTTATGAGCTGTTAAAGAAGAACTACAAGGTGCCGGTCAGTTCCATACATTTACATAAAGTAATTCCAATGGGTGCCGGTTTGGGAGGAGGGTCGGCAGATGCTGCCATGACTCTAACTTTGCTCAATCAGTTGTACCAATTGTCGCTTTCTACAAAGGAGTTGATGGACCTGAGTGCTGAATTAGGCAGCGACTGTGCTTTTTTCATACACAATACACCTTGTCTCGCCACTTCAAGAGGAGAAGTACTCACTCCTATTGCATGCGACTTGAACGGTTATGTTATTCTCTTGATATACGCGGGTATTCATATTTCTACGCAACAGGCTTATGCCGGTGTAAAACCTAAGCCTATTGATTTCAATCTGGAAACATTACTGAAAGAAAAACCTGAAGCTTGGAAAAACAAATTACACAATCAATTTGAAGAACATCTTTTTGTACAATTTCCTGAAGTTGCTCAGATCAAACAAAAACTCTACGACTTAGGCGCTGCCTATGCTTCCATGAGTGGCTCCGGATCGGCGGTATATGGGATTTTTAAGGAAGAAACGGATTTAGAAAAAATCGAATGGCCGCAGCATTATAAGTGGAAAGTGGTAAGTGGTAAGTAATAAGTGCTGCGCTTTCAACAAGCTTACTTACAACTTACAACTTACCACTTATTACTTACCACTATTTTTATTTCGGCACCTTCAGATACAACCAAAAACCAATACTTCCGAAAATCACATTGGGTAACCAAGCGGCAACAATAGGTCCTATCGATCCTACATTGGCCATGCTACGGCTGGTAATCACAAATATGATGTAGATAAAAGCCAAGGCAAAACCTAAGGCCACTTTTAACCCCGGTCCTTCTCTTGTCTTGCGGGCAGAAATGAATACACCGATCAATGTCAACATGATCACAGCAAATGGATAGGTATAGCGCTGGTATTTTTCGGCGATATAAATACCAACATCTTCTGCTCCTCTCATTTCTAATTTTTCAATGTGATCTGCCAACTCTCCCATCGTAAATGTTTCGTACAATAAATACGTACTTTCAAAATCGTCGGGGCGCATGTCCAGCGTCAGCTCTCTGTTCATTCCTTTAGTAAAAGTTTCTTTACCGTCTTTGAAAGAACGCTCGACATAACTTTCCACAAACCATTTCTTCTTGTCGTCTTTCCACTCAATGCGCGGGGCCTTGAGTTTATAACTCATGTTATTGCCAATAATTTTTTCCAGTGTAAACTGATAGCCAACCTTTGTATGGTTATTATAGCTTTCTAGAAAAACAAACGTATCGTCCGATGTTTTAAGATGTACATTCCTTCCTCCGAAATAATAATTTTCTTTGACGTATTTATTTTCAAAATCTACTTTGGCTTTATTGGCAAC
>JACMQM010000304.1 GCA_014376985.1 Cytophagaceae bacterium
GAAATATAATCCTGATTGGTAACTACTAAAATATTTTCATGGGCAACCAATGGCTCCAAACGCTTTACGGTCTGTTGCAACAAACTTTTGCCTGTGCCTAACACATCATGAAATTGCTTTGGATATTTCGCTCTGCTGAAAGGCCAAAATCTACTTCCAATTCCACCCGCCATTATCACTGCATATTGACTCTTCTGCATATTCATTGGTTTAAACAAAACGAATTAGGGCGAATTTAAGCTAATAAAGAAAGATATACAATTATTAAACGAGAACTTACACCAGCCTTTCCGCCAAACTATTGCTTTAATTGCGCGGTGAGCGGTATTTGAGAAAGCTCGAAATCGCTTCATTGACAAGGTTCTTCCATTTTAGATCATAAATCCATATTATACTACATACCCTCTTTCATAGTATCCAAATTTTGTTAACTTCAATTAAGGTTTCAAAATCAAAGAATTATACTTTTAAAGCAAAGGTCCTATCATGATAATCGAAAATGAAGTAGAGATCTACAGTACTCTCAAAGAGGTTTTTGGATATAGTCAATTCAGAGGTAATCAGGAAAAAATAATCAATAACCTGTTGGCAGGTAAAAACACATTTGTCATTATGCCTACCGGCGCTGGCAAATCTTTATGCTATCAATTGCCGGCTTTGATTATGCCTGGTACTGCCATTGTTATTTCGCCGTTGATAGCCTTGATGAAAAATCAGGTCGATCAGTTATCAGGTTATGGTGTCAATGCTCAATTTCTAAATTCTACCCTTACCAAAGGGGAAATCAATACCGTAAAAAAAGAAACACTAAAAGGAAACGTACGCTTATTGTATGTTGCTCCTGAAACATTGACCAAGGAAGAGAACATTGAGTTTCTGCGTCAGGCCAATATTTCTTTTGTAGCCATAGACGAAGCACATTGTATCTCTGAATGGGGTCATGACTTCAGACCGGAATACCGTAAGATCCGCACCATCATAGAACAGCTGGGCAGCAATATTCCGGTCATCGCTTTGACAGCGACAGCCACTCCAAAGGTGCAACTGGACATTCAGAAAAACTTACACATGGAAGAAGCTTCTTTGTTTAAGTCTTCTTTTAACCGCAAAAATCTTTTCTACACTATACGTCCTAAAGGCGCCACTAAAAAAGCACTTATTACTTTCATTAAAAAACACAAAGGCAGGAGCGGTATCATCTATTGCCTAAGTCGAAAGAAGGTGGAAGAGATTGCAGAACTCTTGCGTGTCAACGACATCAATGCTTTGCCTTATCATGCTGGCTTGGATGCGTCCGTACGTATTCATAATCAGGACGCGTTTTTGAATGAAGACGCGGATGTGATTGTAGCAACCATTGCTTTCGGAATGGGTATAGATAAACCGGATGTTCGTTTTGTAGTACACTACGACACCCCTAAATCTTTGGAAGGCTATTACCAGGAAACAGGTAGAGCGGGTAGAGATGGCATGGATGCAGATTGTTTGATGTTCTATAGTTACAACGACATCATCAAACTTGACAAATTCAATAAAGATAAAAACGTTACCGAACGGGATAATGCCAAGCAATTGCTCATGGAGATGGCTGCCTACGCAGAATCATCCGTGTGCCGTAGAAAAGTTATTCTAAATTATTTCGGAGAACGACTGGAAGAAGATTGTGGTTTTTGTGACAACTGCAAAAACCCAAAAGAACAATTTGAAGGCAAAGAACATATTGAATTAGTCATACAAACGGCGCTACTGACAGAAGAGAAATTTGGCGTGCAACACATGAGCCAGGTGGTAGCAGGTATCGACAACGAATACGCCATCAGTTACCAACACAACCAATTGCCTGTATTCGGCAAAGGACGTGAAGAATCGGTAGCTTTCTGGGGATCTATATTCCGTCAGGCTATTCTGTCCGGATTTCTGGATAAAGACACTGACAACTACGGCATCATCAAAGTAACGGATAGAGGAAGAACGTTTTTGAAAAAACCATATTCCATTGCGTTATCTAAGGATCACGATTATAATAAAATTGAAAACACAACAGACAGTGCAGAAGCCGGAACCAAAATAGGGGCCGACGAAGTATTGGTGGAAATATTAAAAGGCTTGCGTAAGAAAGTTGCCAAAGAAAAAAATGTGCCTCCTTACGTCGTACTTCAAGAGCCGTCTCTCATTGAAATGGCAACGTTTTATCCCACCAATTTGGACGAACTCAGCAGAATCAACGGTGTCGGCATGGGTAAAGCCCAGAAATTCGGAAAATCGTTTTTGGAAGTAATCAAGCAATACGTTGCGGATAACGACATCACGCCTTCGAATGAAATTGTCATTAAATCTTCTGTAAATAAATCGAAAATAAAAGTCTTCATCATTCAACAGGTGGATCGCAAAATCGATTTGGAAGAGATCGCAGAAAGTAAGAATATTGCATTGCAGGAATTGATGGCAGAAGTGGAGCATATCTGTTATTCAGGAACGAAATTGAATCTTGACTACTACATCGATCAGGTTGTTGACGCAGACAAGCAAGATGACATATACGATTACTTCATGTCCGCAGAAAATGACAGCATCAGTCATGCCATGAATGAATTGGGTTCTGATTATACAGAAGAAGAGTTACGTTTGATGCGTATCAAATTCCTGTCTGAACTGGCTAATTAATATAGTTGTAAAGTGGTAAGTAAAATTCACTTGTCTACTCTAACAACTCATAACTAACAACTAAATTTAATGATGAATATTTTATTGATTGGCTCTGGAGGGAGAGAACATGCTTTGGCTTGGAAAATTAAACAAAGCCCTCGTTGCCAAACTATTTTTATTGCTCCTGGAAATGCAGGTACCGCTGAAGTAGGGCAAAACGTAAACATCGATATGAATGATTTCCCTTCACTTGGGAATTTCTGCATCGAAAACAAAATTGATCTTGTTCTGGTAGGACCGGAAGCACCTTTGGTGAACGGCATCCGCGATTACTTTGAAACAGATGCGACACTTGCTCACATACTTTTTGTAGGTCCCGGTAAGAAAGGTGCACAGCTGGAAGGCAGCAAAGATTTTTCCAAGCAATTCATGGAAAGACACGGCATCCCTACTGCTGCTTCTGAAACCTTCACCGATCGTGAAATCGAAGCAGCGAAAGCGTACATCAAACATCATTCTTTGCCGATCGTATTGAAAGCTGATGGCTTGGCTGCGGGTAAGGGAGTGATTATTGCAGAGTCTTTGAAAGAAGCAGAAAAAGCCTTAGATGATATTCTAGCCGATAAAAAATTTGGTGATGCAGGAGCAAAGGTAGTCATCGAACAATTCTTAAGAGGTATCGAAATGTCTTCTTTCGTATTGACCGACGGTAAAAATTATGTGATGCTACCTGACGCAAAAGATTACAAACGCATTGGCGAAAAAGATACCGGCCTCAATACAGGAGGTATGGGTGCTGTATCTCCAGTGCCTTTCGCACAAGGCGACTTTATGCGCAAAGTAGAACAACGCATTGTGATCCCTACCATTGAGGGTTTAGAAAAAGATAACATTCCTTATGTAGGTTTCGTCTTCATCGGATTGATGAATGTTGAGGGAGAGCCTTATGTCATTGAATACAATGCCCGCTTAGGTGACCCTGAAACAGAGGTTATCATTCCGCGCATTGCCAGCGATTTGGTAGATTTACTGGAACTGGCGGGACAGAAAAAACTCAACGAAGCAAAGATTACATTAAATCCAAAAACCGCTACAACCGTGGTATTGGTGGCCGGTGGTTATCCTGAAGAGTATGCAAAAGGTGATGTCATCACAGCCATTGATCAAACAA